>SCRJ01000144.1 GCA_004298115.1 Acidobacteriota bacterium | reverse complement strand
GGCGCGCGCGGACGCTCCTCGACGTGGACCAGATGCGGGTGGACCCGTTCGCGGCGACGCAGTCGGGCAGCCCCACCGCCCGGCTTACGGTGGTCAAGCAGATGAACCGCGACTGGACGGTGACCGTGGCCACCAACCTGGCGGCCAACCGGGAAGAGGTGATCACGAGCCAGTGGCGTTTGCGGCAGGGCGTGTACCTGGAGGCGAACCGGGAGCAGGACGGATCGTACTCGCTGGAGGTGAAGTGGCAACGCCGCTACTGAGCCTGCTGGCGGTCGCCGCGCTCGGTTGGGGGAAGGTGCCGGTGACGCAGGTCGTGGTCGAAGCCCCGGGAGTCGCGAAGGTGAACGTCCTGCGCCAGGCCTTCGGGATCGCCGCGGGGAGCACGCTGTCGCGGACGGAGATCCGGCGCGGCGTGGAAGCGCTGCTGGCCACCGGACAGGTCGAGGACGCCGTCGTCGACGTCGAGGAGTCCTCAGCCGGGGCGGTGATCCGCGTGAAGGTGCAGCCGGTGTCGCTGGTGAGCCGCGTGAGGGTCGAGGGCATGCCGCGCAGCGACGTCAAGCGCGTGGTGGCGACGCTCGGGCTCGCCGAGGGGACGCCGCTGCGGGTCAAGGCGTTCCAAATGGCGATGGAGCGCGCGCGCCAGGATCTTCGCGATCAGGGGTACCCGCGCGCGACGCTCGACCCGGACCTCGACTTCGACGTGGCCAACGCAACGGTCTCGATCGTGTTGACCGCGGACCTCGGACCGGCGCTCACCGTGCGTGACGTCGCGGCGCCGGGCAGCGGGGTCGAAGGGCCACGCCTGTGGCGTGTCTGCGGACTCAAGGCCGGGCAGAGGCTGACCTCCGCGCGCCTCGAGGGGGCGCGGCGACGGCTCGCGGAGACGTTGCGCCGCGACGGCTTCTGGGAGGCGGAGGTGGACTCGCCGCAGGTGGATGACCGCGCCGACGGCGCCGCGGTCCGCTTCCCGGTGCAACTCGGGGCGCACTGGGACCTGGAGCTCGACGGCCTGAAGCGGACCAAGGCGCTCGAGCTCGCGGCGCTGCCGTTCGTGCGCGGCGACGAGACGTTCTCCTCCGCCTCCCTCGAGTTCGTCGCCTCCCAGGTACGGACGTTCCTACAGGACGAGGGGAGGCTGCTCGCCAAGGTCGCGGGCAGCGTGGGGCGGGACGCCAAGGGCAAGGTGCTGCACCTGGCCGTCCAGGCCGGGCCGCTCACGCCGATCGTCGCGGTGGTGTTCCCCGGCGCGCACACGTTGCCGGTCAAGCTGTTGCGCGAGAGGGTCGGCGCCAGGCCGGGCCACTTCTGGCGCTGGGGCGGCGAGCCGGTGGACGACGAGACCCTCGCCGCCGACGCCTCCTCGCTGCTGGGGACGCTGCGGGACGCGGGCCTCGCCGACGCCACGGTCGGGGAGCCGAAGATCGTGCCGGTGCGGGGCGGCGTGGACGTCGAGTTCCCGATCGAAGAGGGTGCGCGTCGCACCGTCGCGACGCTCCAAATCTCGGGCGTGCCTGCGGTCGTCAAGACGCCCAGGCTGGCGCTGAAGGAGGGAGGGCCCTGGAGCCAGCGCGCCGAAGAGGAGGCGCGCAGCACCCTGGAGGCCGCCATCCAAGAGGCCGGCTTCGCGGACGCCGCGGTCGCCGCCACCGACCAGTGCAACGCGGGGAGCTGCGCGGTCGAGCTGGTCGCGGACCCGGGCGCGCCGTCGGTCATCAGCCGCGTCGTGGTGGCGGGCCTGGTGCGGACGTCCCGAAGCGTGGTCGATCGGGTCGCGGGCATCCGGGAGGGGACGGTCGTCGGGCCGCGCGCCCAGCTCGAGGCGCAGCGCCGGCTGCTGGCGCTCGGTATCTTCGAGCGGGCGGACGTGCGCCCGATCCCCGGCCAGACGACCGGCGCGCGCCGCGGGCTGGTGATCGACGTCAAAGAAGCGCCGACCCGGACGGTCTCGTTCGGACTCGGCTACGACACCGAGCAGCTGGCACGCGTGTCGGTGACGTGGTCAGAGCTCAGTCTCTTCGGCACCGCCCGCGGTCTCGCGATCGAGGGGCGTTTTTCGAACCTCGAGAAGAGGTTCCAGCTCACGTACCGGGAGCCGGGCCGGCTCGGGCTGCTGGGGATCCCGACATGGGTCTCGGTCTACCGCACGCAGGAGCACTACACGAGCTTCGACGTGCTCCGGCGCGGGATGTGGGTCGAGCTGGGCGACCACTTCAAGCGGCCGTTTCGGGCCCTGTTGCGCTACGACTACCAGATCGTGGACCCGACCGCGGCCACCGACATCCTGAGTCAGCTCGAACGCGATCAGCAGCAGGAGAGGATCGCGTCGGTCACGCCGATCGTCGAGTGGGACACGCGCGACGACCTCTTCTCGCCGCGCCGCGGCGCCTACCTCTCGGCCTCCTGGCAGAGCGCGTTCAAGGTGTTCCAGGCGGACGCGGCGTTCGACAAGATCACGGCCTCGCTCTCGGCGTTCGCCCCGGCGCAGGGAGGGGTGCTGGCCGCGAGCGTGCGCGTGGGGGCGATCCAGCCGCGCGGCCGCGTTTCGGGCACGCCCGACAACCTGCAGATCCCGATCAACGAGCGTTTCTTCGCCGGCGGCCGCGTCACCAACCGGGCGTTCTCGACCGACATGCTCGGCGTTCCCAACCAGACGCTGGTGTGCCAGCCCAACCCGCCGGGTTCGCCCCCGGGCTGTCAAGTCGTGGCGGCCGGAGGCGCGGGGATGCTCCTCTCCAGCCTCGAGTGGCGCTTCCCGCTGTACGGTCCAGTGGGCGGCAACGTGTTCGTGGACGGCGGCAACGTCTGGCAGGCATGGCACGACATCCGGGTGGGCGGGATGCGCTGGGGCGGAGGGGTGGGCGTCCGGGTCGACACGCCGGTCGGGCCGCTCCGCCTCGAGTACGGTTGGAAGTTCAGGCCGCTGACGTGGGCCGCACCGAACGGGACGCTGGTGCGGGAGTCGCCGGGCGAGCTGTTCCTCTCGTTCGGGAACCCGTTCTGAAGACCGTGGTCCGTGGTCCGTGGTCCGTGGTTCGTGGACCGTTAGGAAAGGGAAGGCACCGCGCGCGGGGCCTTCCGCCGGATTTCGGCGGCAAGGCCTTCGGCAGGGCAAGGGGTGTATGATGTGTCGCCCGGCGGCGCGACCCGCGGGGTGGAAAAGAGGATCCCCTCATGCGTCGTACCTTCGCTCCCCTCACGCTGGCGGCGTGGATGCTCGCCGCCGTCGCGGGCGCCCAGCTTTCGCAAAGCTTCCAGGATTTCCCCAAAGGCCCGGCCGGCTTCCTGATGACCGACGGCGAGAAGAAGGCGTACGCGGAGCTCAAGACCGACGCCGAGGCCCAGGCGTGGGTCGACCTGTTCTGGGCCCGCCGCGATCCCGACCTCAACACCGTCCAGAACGAGTTCAAGCTCGACTTCGACATGCGGATCCAGGCGGCCGATGCGCAGTTCTCCTACGGGAAGGTCAAGGGCAGCATGTCGGACCGCGGCAAGGTCCTGATCCTGATGGGGAAGCCCCTAGGGATGCAGAAGATCGCGGCCGGGGCCGAGGAGGCTTCGGGGAACCGCCCGAACTTCATCGAGCGCGGTGAGACCCAGATCTGGATGTACTGCAAAGCCGGCAAGGTGTGCGCGCCGCCGTACAAGGCGGACGACATGGTCCCGTTCGTGTTCAGCGAGACGCGGGTGGGCGAGGGCGACTACGTCCTCGACCGCAGCGATCGCCGCAACATCCAGGCGCAGAAGGTCCTCGCGGCGCAGGTGGAGAAGCTCCTCCTCCATCCCAAGCTGACCGAGGTGCCCCGCGTCGGGTTGCTGCCCGGCACCAAGGCCGCGACCGAAGCGCAGCAGGCGGTGTTCGAAACCCAGCCGCGACCGTGGCCGGAAGGCGCTGCCGTCGTGACCGCGTCCGGCGTCCAGAGCGAGACGATCCACCCGATCTGGGTCTACGTGCAGCTTCCGGACGCCGCGGCCCCGGCCACCGAGGCGGTCGGGCGCGTGCGCAAGGCGCAGGGCGGCGAGGTCGTCGGCAGCTTCGCGTCCCCGGTGGCGGCCCTGAGCGTGCCCGGCGGGCGCGCCTACGAGTTCTCCCTCCCGGTCGAGGCCGGCGAGTGGAAGGTCGACCTCGCACTTTCGAGCGCGACCGGGCCGGTGGCGATCACGACCGTGGACGCCAAGAACGAGGCGGCGCCCTCGGACGGGCCGTACATCTCGCCGATTTTCTGGGGCAGCGACGTTCGTCAGGCGGCGCAGGCCCACCTCGGCGACGCGTTCCACCTCGGCGGCATGCACCTGCTGCCGCACCTGGGCAACGTCTACAAGCACGACGAGAACATCACGTACGCCGCGTACGTCGTCCGCCCGAGCCTGAACGAGCAAGGGCAGCCGCAGGTCGAGCTGCAGATCGCGCTTTACTCCGGCGGCAAGAAGAACGACGAGCAGCCGTTCCAGATCTGCAACGGCGCCAAGATATACGGCGACATGTGGGTGTTCGGTCAGGTACTCCCGCTCGAGGGGTTCCGGCGCGGCGCCGACTTCGAGCTCGAGGTGACGCTGCGTGACGCCAAGACCGGCATCAAGCGCACCCAGCGGATTCCGTTCACGATCGCCAAGGAGGATGCGGCCGCCCCAGCGGCAGCGCCCAAGAACTGAGATGGCGGACGTGGCGAACGCAGGCAGCCTGTTTGCGAGCATCGAGGAGGCCGCGGCGGAGTTCCGCCGCGGCCGCTTCGTCGTCATCGTGGACGACGAGGACCGCGAGAACGAGGGGGACCTCGCGATCGCCGCGGAGAAGGTGGACGCCGACGCGGTCAACTTCATGGCGACGCACGCGCGCGGCCTGATATGCCTGGCGCTCACCGAGCAGCGCTGCGACGAGCTGCAACTCCCGCCGATGGTCGAGCACAACACCTCGCCGCACCAGACGGCGTTTTGCGTGTCGATCGAAGCCCGCGGACGGGTCACCACGGGGATCTCGGCGGCCGACCGGGCCGCCACCGTGGCGGCCGCCATCGACCCGGCGACACGCCCGCAGGACCTGCTGCGGCCGGGGCACACCTTCCCGCTGCGCGCCCGCAACGGCGGCGTGCTCAAGCGCGCCGGCCACACGGAAGCGTCGGTGGACCTCGCCCGTCTGGCCGGCCTCGTCCCGGCGGCGGCGATCTGCGAGATCATGGACACCGACGGCTCGATGGCGCGCCTCCCACGCCTCGTCGAGGTCGCGCGCGCACACGGCCTCAAGGTCGTGACGGTGCGCGACCTGATCGCGTACCGCATGCACCACGAGCGGATCGTCGAGCAGGTGGCGGCGCCGCTGCTGCCGACCCGGTACGGCGAGTTCCGCGTCCACGCCTACCGTTCCCCGGTCACCGGGGAGGAGCACGTCGCGCTGGTGATGGGCGAGATCGACCCGGAGCAGGCCGTCCTGGTGCGCGTCCACTCCCAGTGCCTGACCGGCGACGTCTTCGCGTCGGCGCGCTGCGATTGCGGCGCGCAGCTCGAGACCGCCCTCGAACGAATCGCCGCCGAGCGGCGCGGCGTGCTGCTCTATCTGCTGCAGGAGGGGCGCGGCATCGGCCTCGCCAACAAACTGCGCGCCTACGAGCTGCAGGACGCCGGCGCCGACACCGTCGAGGCCAATCAGCAGCTCGGGTTCGCCGCCGACCAGCGCGACTACGGCGTCGGCGCCCAGATCCTGCACGACCTCGGCGTCCGCCGGATGCGGCTGATGACCAACAACCCGGCGAAGTACGTGGCGCTCGAGGGGTACGGCCTCGAGATCGTCGAGCGCGTCCCGCTCGAGGTGCCGCCCACCGAGCACACCCGCAAGTACCTCGAGGCCAAGAAGAACAAGATGGGGCACCTGTTGCGCATG
>SCRJ01000143.1 GCA_004298115.1 Acidobacteriota bacterium | reverse complement strand
GAACGGGTCACGCCACAGGATCACCCTCTTGACCTCGATGTCGTCCAGCGCCCACCCCGTGATCGGAACCGCCCCAACCACCCCCACCGCCCCGTCCGCCGGCGAGTCGATGTAGCCGAACGGCGCCACCGAGGCCCCGTACACGGTGTAGCGGACCGAGATGGCCCGGGGGGAGTCGAGGGCGCCCGGGGCCGTGACGGTGATCGTGCCAGAGGCCGACGACGCCGTCCCCGGCGACACGCTGACCGTGACGACGCCGCTGCCGCTGCCGCTCGCCGGGCTGACCCGGAACGCCGGATTCGACGACGACGCCGTCCAGGCCACGCCGGTGCCGTTCGTGATCGTGACCATGACCGCCTGGCCCGAGGTCTTGGTCGCACCGCCGGAGGTCGCCCCAAACGAGAGGGCGGAGTGGTTCACAGACAGCGCAGGCGGAATGGCGGCAAGCAGCGCCCTCACGACGCGCGCCTGATCCATCGTGACCCGGCAAGGGCCGGTGCCCACACAGCCCTCCCCGGACCATCCGACGAACGTCGATCCCGCCGCGGCCACGGCGGTCAGCGTCACCTTCGTGGCGTACTCGAAATCCGCGCTGCACATGCCTCCGCAATCGATGCCGGAGGGCGAGGAGACCACGGCCCCATCGCCCGTTCCCGCCTTCGCCACCGCCAAGGGACGCGGGGAGGCGGCCAGCGGCCCGCAGGCGTTCAGCCGAACGTCCGTGCTGCACGACGTCGCAACCGCGAGATCCAAGCTCCCGTCGCCGTTGAAGTCGCCCGCGCACGCCCCGGAAATCCTGGGGTAGGTCGTCAGCCTCTGCGGTATTTGGAACGTACCGTCCCCGTTACCGAGAAAAATCTCGATGTCCGCGTCGACGTATCGGTTGGGCACGACGGCGAGGTCCGGACGACCGTCACCGTCGAAATCGCCCTCCAGCACGGAAGCGGGCACGAGCACGGCCTGCTCCACCGGGTAGTGGACGCCGTCGGCCAGGGTGCCGTCCCCGTTCCCGAGGTACACGATCACGTCCCGCACCGTGGGGTTCACGGCCACGACGTCAACTCGCCCGTCGCCGTTGACGTCGCCGATGACCGGGCCGGCAGCGTAGCCGGCGCTCAAAGGGTACGGCGCGGTAGGGAGAAACGTCCCGTCGCCACGGCCGAGCAGGATGGCGACACTGCGGGCGAGATCCTCGGATGTCGCCAGAAGGTCCAGCTTGCCGTCACCGTTAAAGTCGGCGGTCGCCACGGAGACAATAGACGTGCCGAGCGAAAACGACGGCCCAAACGTGAGTTGACCATTCCCGTCACCGAAGGCGACGTCGGCCCACCCCCCCCACTCGGCCAGGACGTCCACGTTGCCGTCGCCATTGAAGTCACCGACTGTCACGGTGTCGGGCCACGCGTACGCCGTCCCGCTCCACGCTTCGTGAAAGGTACCCCTGCCATCGTTGAGGAGAATCTTCAGCTTGGCTTCACCGCCGACGGCGAGATCCAAAGAACCGTCACCGTCGAAATCGGCAAACGCAACGTTGCTCGACACGCTCATCACATAGTTAACCGGCAATCCCAAGCGCCCATCCGTGTCGGCAAGCCTTATCGTGACGGCGTAGTCCCCGGGGCCACCGAGGATGAGGTCGGAGCGCCCATCGCCGTTGAGATCGGCCGAGTACAGCCTCCTTCCACAACCCTGGTACTCGCCGAGGCTCGTGAAGTTCGGGCAGGCTGCGGCGCCCTCCACCACGATCCGCCCAAACGGGGACACACTCGGGAGAAACCGGGGCTCCCCGCTGAACTCCGCCTGGACGAAGTGGGTTCCCCCGCCAAGAGGACCGACGACAAGCGCGGCGCTCCCGGTCTCGTCCAGAGGGGAGGAGCCGAGGATCCCCGCCGCGGCGTCCCCGAAAGTCACGGTGCCCCGCGCCTGCACGGCCAGCCCGGTGGCAATCGTGGCGGTCAGGGTGACGGATTGCCCCCCGGTCGCGGGGTTGGGGAACGCAGAGAGGGTCGTGGACGTCGCCACGCCCACGACGCTCTGGTTGGTGGGCAGCGACCGACTTGGCTCACACGAGACATCGCCACCGTACTCGGCGAGGAGAGGGTGGTCGCCCGCATCGAGCGCGTCCGTCGTGAAGGACGCTAGCGCCATGTTCGGACGCTCCGGCGAGGGGACCAGCGTCAAGACCGCGAGAGGGGCACCCCCGTCCGTGACCGTCACGGCCCCCGTCGGGACCTGGGAGGGCGACTCGACCGTCACGGTAATCGTCACGCTTCGACCATAGGGGCTGAGCAGGTTGGAGGAACGGATGATCGTGGCCGTCCGGTGCGTGTCCGACAACTGCGGGACCGACATCGCCCACAACTCCGTGCCGGTCTCTGGAGTCGTGGCCCTGAAGAACAACGTCGAGCCGACGACAACCATGCCCTCCGGAGCGGACGACCCCGGGCCGGGCACGATGTCGGCGACCATCCGGGTCCCTTGGGATGTGCCGTCGCTGACCCACAGCTCGCCTCCGGTGCCAACTTCTCCACCGCCCAGGTACAACTCGGCGCCGGCTCGGAGGATGGGAGGCGGATTCCCCTGATAGATCCCCAGACCGCGAAACTGTGCCACTCGGACCGTCCCACCGGGAGTGCCGTCGGTCCGCCAAAGCGAGGCTGCATCGTATGCGTCACTGACCGTGTAGAAAAGCTCACCGCCAAGCTCGACCGCCGGCCTTATCGGGAGGTAACTGCTGACGGAGTCGAGCAGCTTCGCCGTGCCGTCAGGAGTCCCGTCCGTCCGCCAGAGTTGACCGGAAAGGCGGTAGAAGTAGAGGTCGCCGTTGCCACCAAAAAGTTCGGGTCTCTCCGAGGATGAGAGCTGAACGAGCTTCACGGTGCCGGCTGCGGTTCCGTCCGTCTCCCACAGGACACCGGCGTTGAGGAACGCCAGCTTGCCGCGCAACGGCGCAAAGCCGTACTGGCCGATGCCCTGGTTTTCGGCCTGGACCTCTTTCAGCATGAACGTGCCGCCCTCGGTGCCGTCACTCACCCAGAGTTGCGCCCCGTGAACCTGATCGTTGGCGGAGAAGTACAGGCGGCCGTTGAAGAAGTACATCTCGCTGTAGGACAGCGAACCGAACTGGCCGGGGTTGATGTCCTTCACTGCTTTTGTCCCCTCGGGCGTCCCGTCGCTGGACCACGGCTCCGCGTCGTACGTTGATGCATTGCCGGCAAAGAAGATGCGGCCGTCGCCGGCCACCAGCGGACCCACGCGCTGGTCGAGAAGCGGGATCGTACCCGGGCCCGTCCCGTCGCTGCGCCAGAGGACACTCGAGGGAATGGGACCCGTCTCGAAGAAGAGCATGCCGCCGGCGACCGCTGTGACCAGTGGGGAGGTGAGAAACGGGGGAGCCGACGCGATCGGCACGGTTCCGGCTGGGGTGCCGTCGCTCGTCCAGATGCCGGACTGGAACCCGTCGCTGGCGCCAAACAGGAGGACCCCGCCCACATCGCTCAGGCCGAGGGGCAAGGAGGAGTTCGGGGTGTCAGCCCTGATGTTCTTGACCAGCGCGGTCCCGGTCTGGGTACCGTCGCTGCGCCAAAGCTCCCGCCCCACGACGCCGTCATTCGTACTGAAGAGCACATAGCTCGCCGCCGCTCCGAATTGGGTCAGTTCGATCCCACTCGACGGACCTGGGCGGGTGTCGCTGACCAGATTCGTTCCGGCCTCGGTGCCGTCCGATCTCCAGAGCTCCCACCCATGGTCCTGGTCCCGGCCGGCGAAGTACAGGAACCCGTCGAGGACGGCCGTGCCCCACCAGGTACCATCGCCGCTGCCCGCGACGATGTCCTTGACGAGCCGTGTTCCGTCCACCGTCCCATCGGTCCGCCACAGCTCGAGACCGTGCTCGGGGTCCCTCGCGCGAAAGAGCACGGCGTTCCCGACGGTCGCCATGGGACGCGGCTCGCCGCTCGCCGAACCGGGCCCGATGTCTTTGAGCATGTACGTCCCGGCGGCGGTCCCGTCGCTCCGCCACAGCTCCAGGCCACTCACCCCGTCGTCGGCGGCGAAGACCAAGAGGTCATTGACCCGCGCAAAGTAGGTCAGCTGCGTCTGGACGTAGGGTTGAACGTTGTCGTAGGGGAACCCCCCCTTGACCAACACGGTGCCGGCCGCGGTCCCGTCCGTCTTCCAGAGCGCGAGCGAGCCGTCGACGGCGCGCGAGACGAAGAACACGACCTGACCGATCGGGATGAGAGCGGACCCGCCCACGGCCGCCACGAGAGACGTGCCGGCGTCGGTACCGTCGGTCTGCCACAACCCTCCGGTCGCAAAGCAGAACAACCGGTCACCGAGAACGGCCATGCTCCCGCCGCTGCCCGACTCAGGGCCTGGCCTGAAGTCGCGGAAGAGATGCGTCCCTTCCTCGGTCCCGTCCGTGCTCCACAGCTCGGTTCCATACTCCGGCGTCGAGGCCCAGAAGAAGA
The DNA here is from genome assembly GCA_004298115.1 of Acidobacteriota bacterium. Classification (GTDB taxonomy): domain Bacteria; phylum Acidobacteriota; class Thermoanaerobaculia; order Thermoanaerobaculales; family Thermoanaerobaculaceae; genus RBG-13-68-16. Next base: position 794 of record SCRJ01000143.1, on the reverse strand, counting down.
GCTTGCCCGCGAAGCTGAGCCCCCACGAAGGGTTCGACGCCGCCGAACCCGCGGCGATGTCGCTGACCATCACCGTGCCGCCAGGCGTCCCGTCGGTGCTCCACAGTTCCCTGCCGTGGATGCCGTCATCAGCGGCAAAGAAGAGCTTCCCGTTGACCGGCCCCGGGAACAACGCCGTGTCCATCGAGCGCCCGGCCCCGCTGCGGACGTCCCGGAGCAGGTAGGTCCCCTGCGGCGTACCGTCCGTCCTCCACGGTTCCAGGCCATGGATCCCGTCGTCGGCAAGGAACACACACACGTCCCCGAGGCACTGGCCGATCTGAAGATCCGACCCCACTGGCGTGGTTCTCTGGTTAATGTCCTTGACCAGGTACGGGATCTGGGCGGTCCCAACGCCGGCCACCGCGAGAGCGATCCCGCCTGCGGCCAGGATCGCGCGCCAGGACGTGGAGTTGAGCCGCAACCGTGCGGTTGACCTCGAAGCAAGCACCGACCCGGATTGGCAGCCGCACGTAGGCCGCATGGTCTTCTCCCCAATTCTCCTCGGCAACGGATGACGAAAGACGAGAGACTCTACCAGAGAACTGGGCGAAGCAGGCGTGTCGCGAATCAGCGTCTCAGTTCGCTCTTTGAAAGCGTAAAGCGTGAGAACCCGCTGCCCGAGCTCGTTTGTTCTAGTTCAGCACCCAGAAGTAGCGGGAGCCGAGGCCCTCGGCGCGGCCCAGGTTGTCCGTCACACCCCACACGATCGTGTGCACACCGTTCGCCAGCCTCGTCGTGTCGATCACCGAGTA
>SCRJ01000142.1 GCA_004298115.1 Acidobacteriota bacterium | reverse complement strand
CACGACCCGATTGACGGTTTCGCTCGCCAGCAGCTTGGCCTGCGCGCTCGTCCGGCTCAGACGTCCGGGCCGCTGCGACAGCCACGCCGCGCGGTACGTCAGCCACCGCGCCGCCTCGAGCTCGGCATCCATGTCGGCCAGGCGGAACCCGACCGCCTCGTGCTCGATGATCGGCCGGCCGAACTGCTCGCGCTGCTTGGCGTACGTGAGCGCCTCGTCGAGCGCCGCCTGCGCGATCCCGATCGCTTGCGCGGCGATGCCGAGCCGGGAATGGTCCAACGTCGCCAGCGCGACCTTCATCCCGTCGCCTTCGCTCCCCAGCAGGTTGGCCGCCGGCACCACGGCGTCCTCGAGCATCACCGCGGCGGTCACCGAGGAGCGCAGCCCCATCTTCCTCTCGCGCGGCTGCACGAGCACGCCCGGCTGGCGGGCGTCGAGCACGAAGGCGGAGATCCCCTTCGCTCCGAGCGCGGAGTCCCGCGTCGCCAGCACGACGAAGTACGCGCCGATGCCGGCGTTGGTGATCCACGCCTTCGACCCCGAGAGGAGGAACCGGTCGCCGTCGCGCCGGTACGTCGTCCGCAGCGAGGCGAGGTCGGAGCCCGCAGCGGGTTCCGTGAGCATGATCCCGCCCAGGGCCTCGCCGCGCGCCAGCGGCGGCAGGACCCGGCCCTTGAGCTCCTCGCTGCCGAAATGAGCGATCGGCCACTGGCAGACGGAGTTCGTCACCGATACCCCGACCGCGACGCTCGCGTCCGCCCGCGCGATCTCCTCGACCGCCAGCAGGTACGCCAGCGTCTCGGTCCCGGCCCCGCCGTACGCCTCCGGGGTCATCATCCCGAGCAGGCCCAGCTCGCCGAGTTCGCGGAAGATGTCCGCGGGAAACTCCCCGCACTCGTCCCTCGCCCCCGCCCCCGGCCGCAGCCTCTCGGCCGCGAACGATCGCACCATGTCCCGCACCATCCGCTCTTGTTCTGAGAATTCGAAGTCCACGGCACCTCCGCTCCCGTCATTCTACGCACTTCGGGGCGCCGCCCTTCCAACCGCCCGCGGCGTCGTGTACCTTCACCGCGTGGCCCGGATCCGCCTCCTGCCCGACGCCCTCATCAACTTGATCGCCGCCGGCGAGGTCGTCGAGCGGCCGGCCTCCATCGTGAAGGAACTCGTCGAGAACGCCCTCGACGCCGGCGCCCGCAGCATAACGGTCCGACTCGAGGCCGGCGGCCGTCAACTCGTCGCCGTCGAGGACGACGGCTGCGGCATGGACCCCGACGACGCCCTGCTCGCCCTCGAGCGGCACGCGACGTCGAAGATCGCGACACGGGAGGACCTCGCGACGATCGCGACCCTCGGCTTCCGCGGCGAGGCCCTGCCTTCGATCGCCGCCGCGTCGCACCTCGTCCTCGAGACGGCGACCGCCGACGGACTCGGCACGCGTGTCGAGGTCGAGTTCGGGCGCATCCTCGCGACCGGGCCGTGCGCCCGCCCGCGCGGCACGGTGGTGACGGTTCGCGATCTCTTCGCCCGGCTCCCGGCGCGTTTGAAGTTCCTGCGCACCGAGGCGACCGAGCTGCGGCACGCGGTCGCGACGGTCGCCGGCCTCGCCTTCACGACGCCGGCCGTCGGCTTCACCCTCGAGCACGGCCCGCGCACGCTCCTCCGCCTCCCCCCCGCCGCCGACCTCGCGCAACGCTTGCCCGACCTCGCCGGCGCCCTCCGCGCCCGCCAGGCCCGCCCGGTGCGCCACGCGTCCGGCCCGGTCCGCGTCACGGGCTTCCTGCTGCCGCCCGGCGGCGGGCGCGAGGTCGTGCTCGCGGTCAACGGCCGCGTCGTGCGCGACCGCGCGCTCTCGGGCGCCGTCAACCGCGCCCTCCGGGGCCCGTCCGGGGCGGCCGAGGCCGATGCGTACCTCGCCGTCGAGGTGCCCGCCGAGGACGTCGACGTCAACGTGCACCCGGCCAAGACCGAGGTGCGCTTCGCGGACCCCGGCCGCGTCGTCGCCGCGGTCATGCAGGCGCTGGCCGCCGCGCGCCCCACCATGCACGGCCCGGTGGACGTGCGCCGCGTGGTGTTGGCGCCCCCGAACGCCGGCTCCGGCCGCTGGCTGCCGCTCGAGCCCGCGGCGTATCCGGCCGCGGAGCCGGCCGGCGCGCCCCGGGTGCAGGAGGCGGCGCCTGCGCCGCCGCCCGCGACGCGGTGGGGGCGGTACATCGGGCAGTACCGCGACACCTATCTCGTCCTCGAAGATGCCGACGCGCTCGTGCTGATCGACCAGCACGTCGCGCACGAACGGGTGCTCTTCGAGCGCCTGCTCGATCGCCGGTCGCGGCCGCCGGTGCAGGGGTTGTTGCTCCCGGAGATCGTCGAGCTCTCTCCCGCGCTCGCCGCCCTCGCCGCCGCGGCGGCGCCGGAGCTCGAGGCGCTCGGCCTCGAGCTCGAGGCGGCATCGGGGGCTAGTGTCCGCATCCTCGGCGTGCCGGCACCGCTTCCGGCGTCCGGCGCCGGCGATCTGGTGCGGCACCTGCTCGCCGACCTCGCCGACGCGGCGACGCCGGGCGAGGGGGTGAGGGAGCGCGCCGCCGCGTCGCTCGCCTGCCGGGCCGCGATCAAGAAGAACCGGCCCCTCGCCCGCGCCGAGGCCGAGCGCCTGCTCGCCGATCTCGCCGAGGTCGCCGATCCGCACCGCTGCCCGCACGGCCGGCCGATCGTGCTGCGGCTGCCGCACGACGAGATCGAGCGCCGCATCGGCCGCCGGTAGCCGCCGGGCCGGCCGCTGGCGCCGGCGTTCAGGCCGGGGAGGCGTAGGTGGTCGGGTCGTGCACACCGGCCTCGACGAATCCGGCGCGGCGCAGCCGGCACGCGTCGCAGCGGCCGCAGTGCACCAGCGCGGCCGGCGGGTCGTAGCACGAGAGGGTGAGCGCGTAGTCCACGCCGAGGCTCGCTCCCAGGCGGACGATCCCGGCCTTGGAGAGGTGCAACAGGGGCGCGTGCACGGCAAAGCGCGCGCCCTCGACGCCGGCCCGCGTTCCGAGGCCCGCGACCCGGGCGAACGCTCGCAGGAACTCGGGCCGGCAGTCGGGGTATCCCGAGTAGTCCTGCACGTTGGCTCCGATCACCAGGTCGCGCGCACCCAGAACCTCGGCGAGTCCGGTGAGCACCGCCAGGAAGATCGTGTTGCGGGCCGGCACGTAGGTGATCGGCACGTCGTCGCCGATCGCGGCGCGGTCCTTGGGCACCGCGATCTCGGCCGTGAGCGCCGAGCCGCCGATCGCCCGCAGGTCGACCGCCACGACGCGGTGGTCCGCGATCCCGAGCGCGGTGGCGACCCGGCGTGCGGCGTCGAGCTCGCTGCGGTGGCGCTGGCCGTAGTCCACGGAGAGCGCCGCCACCTCGAAACCGGCCGCCAGCGCCCACGCCGCCGCCGTGGCCGAGTCGAGCCCGCCCGAGAGCAGCACCGCGGCGCGCCTCACCGCCCGCCTCCGGCCAGCCGGCGGGCCATCTCGGCCAGACCACAGACCGTCTCCCACGCGACGCCGGCGAGCGTTCCCCGCCCGAACCCCGCCGTCCGCTCCGCGGACAGCCGCAGCGCGGCGGCCAACGCCGGATCCCGCCTCGCGGCGTCCTCGACGTGCCGCGCCACCGCCGCGCGGGCATCGAGCGCGTTGCACACGAGCACCTGGTCGCACCCCGCCGCGAGCGCCGCCGCGGCCCGCTCCGGAATGCTGCCGTGGGCGGCGAGCGCCCCCATCTCGAGATCGTCGGCGATGACGGGCCCCCGCGGCCGCCGGTTCAGGCGCGCCATCACGGTGCGCGACAACGAGGCCGGGCGCCCGCCTTCGCCGAGCGCGGGCGCGAGCGCATGCGCCACCATGACGGCGCGAGCCGGGGTCAACAGCGAGTGGAAGACCTCGACCTCGGCCGCCACCGCGTCGTCGAGCACCGGCAGCTCGCGGTGCGAGTCCACGGCGCCGGAGCCGAGCCCGGGGTAGTGCTTGAGGCACCCGGCGACGCCGAAGCTCTCGAGCCCGTCGAGGTACGCCGCCGCGGCGCGCTCGACGGCGGCGGGGGAGGCCCCAAGGCAGCGCGCCTCCGCGCCCAGCCGCCCCTCCGGACGGGCGACATCGGCGACCGGCGCGAAATCCACCCCGATCCCGAAGTGGGCGCAGGCCGCCCCGGCCGCTTCGGCGAGCGCCCGGACGGCGGCAAGCCCGGCGCGCGCCGCGTCCCCCGCCGCCGGCAGCGGGCCGGTCAGGGTGGCGAGGCGGTTCACGCGCCCGCCCTCGAGGTCGATCGCGACGTACGGCCGCGACGGCAACGCCAGGAGCTCGCCCGTGAGCGCGGCGAGCTGCTCGCGGCCGGCGACGTTCCTCGCGAACAACACCACGCCGCCGGGGGCCATCTCCGCGAGCAGCGCACGCTCGTCGCGGCTCAACTCCAGCCCGGCCACGCCGCAGACCAGGAACGCGCTCACCGCTCGGCCTCCCGCTTGAGCTCTGCGAGGAGGTTCAGCGCCTCGAGCGGCGTCATGCGGTCGACCTCGGCGCTGCGGAGCCGGTCCAGGGCGGCGCTCTCCGGCGACGGGAACAGCTCGAGCTGGACGTGTCGCGGTCCCGGCGCCGCCGCCTCGATCACCTTGAGCTCCTGCCGTTCGAGCTGGAGGAGCACCTCGCCCGCCCGGCGGCACACGCCATCGGGGACGCCGGCGAGTTTGGCGACGTGGATCCCGTACGAGCGGTCCGACGGCCCTGCCACCACGCGGTGGAGGAAGAGCACGTTTCCCTGCCACTCCTTCACGGCCACCGATGCGTTCACCACCCGGTCGAGGCGATCCGCCAGATCGGTGAGCTCGTGGTAGTGGGTCGCGAACAGCACCAGCGGACCCCGCCCGTCCCCCGCCGGCCCGTGCAGCGCTTCAACCACCGCCCACGCGATCGAGAGCCCGTCGAACGTCGCGGTCCCCCGCCCGACCTCGTCGAGGATCACCAACGAGTTCTCCGTCGCATGGCGGAGGATGCCCGCCACCTCGGTCATCTCGACCATGAAGGTGGACTCGCCGCGCGCGAGGTCGTCCGCGGCGCCGACGCGCGTGAAGACGCGGTCGATGCCGCCGATCTGGGCCTCCTCGGCGGCGACGAACGAGCCGGCGCGGGCCATGATCACCGCCAGCGCGACCTGGCGCAGGTAGGTGGACTTGCCGCCCATGTTCGGCCCGGTCAACACCACGATCTGGCGCCGCTCGCCATCGAGTTCCACGTCGTTCGGAATGAACCCGGCGCTCGACAGCTTCTCCACGACCGGGTGGCGGGAACCGACGAGCCGGACGCGCGCCCCCTCGACCATCCGCGGGCGGCGGTAGTCGGCGTCACGAGCGCGCTCGGCGAACGCCGCCAGCACGTCCGCCGCGGCGAGGGTCTGCGCGGTCGCGGCGAGCCGCCCGGCCCGCGCGGCGCAGCGCTCCACGAGCGCCGCGAACAGCTCCCTCTCGCGCTCGTCGGCACGCGCCTCGGCGGCCGTGATCCTGCGCTCCAACCCCTCGAGTTCCGCGGTCACGAAGCGCTCCGCGCCGGTAAGCGTCTGGCGGCGCACCCAGTCGGGTGGTACGCGGTCCAGGTTGTTGTTGGAGACCTCGAAGGCGTAGCCGAACACCCGGTTGTAGCGGATGCGCAGGTTTCCGATCCCGCTGCGGGCCCGCTCCCTCGCCTCCAATTCGCCGAGGACCTCCTTGGCCCCGTGGGCGAGGCTCCGGCTCTCGTCGAGGTCACGGTCGGCGCCGGGCCGGATCGTGCCCGGCCCGAGGAGCGCCGGCGGTTCCTCGGCGAGAGCGCCCGCGAGGTCCTCGCGCAAGTCGGCGAGCGGGTCGGCCCTCGCGCCGAGGGCCGCGAGGAGTTGGCTGGGCGAGGCGGCGAGTTCGCCGCGCACGTCGGGAAGCGTCGCCAGCGCCGCGCGCAACGCCGCGAGCTCGCCGGGCCGCACCTGAGCCAGCCCGAGACGCGAGGCCATCCGCTCGAGGTCCCCCACCCGGCGCAAGAGGTCACGCAGCGCCGCCAGCCGTCCCGGCTCCTCCACGAGCGCCGCCACCGCGTCGTGGCGCGCCGACACCGCGGCGGCGTCCGCCAACGGGCGCACCAGCCAGTCGCGGAGCAGGCGCGACCCCATCGGGGTGACCGTGGCGTCCAGGGCCCCGGCCAGGCTCGCGCGGCGGTCTCCGGAGGCGTCGCGCAGGATCTCGAGGTTCCTGACGGCGGCGGCATCGAGCACGACCTCGTCCCCGGGTCTCCTGCGCGCGAAGCCTCGCAGGTGCCGCGGCAACCCGCCCTGGGTGGTCCGCACGTACTCGAGGAGGGCGCCGGCCGCGCCGGCCAACGGTTCGCCCGGCGCGAGGTCGAACGCGCGCAGCGACCCCACGCCCAGGGCGAGGCGAAGCAGCCCCTCCCCGCGCCCCGGTTCGAACCACGACGGCGGACGCACGGTCACGACCGGGGCGCCGGCGCACGCGACGCCGTCCGGCGCCGAGCCCTCCGGGACGAGGATCTCCCGCGGGCGCAGCTGGGCGAGCAGCTCCTCCGCGTCGCGCCGCGACGGGCACTCCGCCCCGCCGAACTCGCCGGATGCGGCTTCCAGGAACGCCACCGCCACCGCCGCGCCCGCCGTGCGGACCGCCGCGATCCACCGCCGCTCGCCGTCCCCCAGCAGTTCGGGTTCGGTCACCGTGCCGGGTGTGAGCACGCGGATCACCTCCCGGCGCACCAGCCCGCCCGCCTTGGCCGGGTCCTCCACCTGCTCGGCGATCGCGACCTTGAGTCCGGCGTCGAGCAGCTTGCCGACGTACCCGGCAACCGCATGGTGCGGGATGCCGCACATCGGCGAGGTGACCTCGTCGTTGTGGCGGCGCTTGGTCAGGACGATGCCGAGGATCGGAGAGGCCCTTTCCGCATCCTCGAAGAACAACTCGTAGAAATCGCCGAGCCGGTACAACAGCAACGCGTCCTCGACCTGAGCCTTGAGCTCCAGGTACTGCTGCAGCATCGGTGTCCGTTTCATGCCGCGGCGATTGTAGCGTGCCGCGCGGCGCTCTTGACGCGCCGCGCGCGGCAGGCAAGACTGGCGCCGTGAAGACCGTCCTGGCGATCGCCGCGTGCGGCCCCCGCCTCGAGTTGGCGCTGGGGACGTCGCCTGACGTCACCGGAGTGGTCGCCCTCGCCGGCCAGACGCCGCGTTCGGAGCTGGTGATGGCGGCGGTGGACCTACTCCTGCGCGGCGCCGGCATCGATCGGGAAGCGCTCGACGGCGTCGTGGCCTCGCGCGGACCCGGCTCGTTCACCGGCGTGCGGGTGGCGCTCGCCACCGCGCAGGGCATCGCGGCCGCGCTCGCCCTCCCCGCTCACGGCTTTTCCTCGCTGCTCGCCCAGGCTGCGCGGGCGGACGCCCCCGAGTGCCTGGCCGTGCAGCCCGCCCGCCGCGGGTTCGCGTACGCGCAGGAGTTCTCCCGCGCCGGGGGCCGACTGGCGGCGACCGGGGAACCGTCGATTCTCCCTGTCGAGGCGCTCGCCGGCGCCAAGCTGCCCGTCGTCGCGCCGGTGGGTTTCCCGCTGCCGCCGGGAACGCCGCTGGCCGCCGCCCCCCGTTCGACCGCCGAGGCGCTCCTCGTCCTGCTGGCGGCGGAGCCCCATCCCGACCCCGCGACCCTCGCCCCGATCTACATGGAACCACCCGCGACAACGCCGCCCACCGGAGCCCCGCCGCCATGGCCGCCATCCCCCAAGGTTTCCTGATCCGCGACGCCCGGATCGAGGACGTCCGCGCGGTGGCGGCCCTCGAAGCGGAGGTCTTCCCGGACCCATGGCCCTCGCACCTCTACATTCAGGAGATCGGCCAGCCCTTGCGCTTCCAGCGCGTCGTCCACACCGAGAGCGGGTTCCTCGCCGGCTACCTCTTCGCCTGCTGGCAGCTCGACGAGCTGCACGTGCTCAAGGTCGCCACCCATCCGATCCACGAAGGCAAGGGAATCGCCACCACCCTCCTCGCCGAGGCCAGGGACGAGGCGGAGCGCGCCAGCGCGCGCGCCCTGATCCTCGAGGTGCGCCCGTCCAACCGCAGGGCGTTCCGGCTCTACCGCAACCTCGGCTACGAGGTGCTCGCCCGGCGGCCGCGCTACTACACGGACGGCGAGGACGCGCTCCTGATGTCGCTGGGGCTCCCGCTCCGACCCAGGGCTTGACCGGCGCGGGCGCGAGCGCTCGCCCTCGCCCCGGCTATACTGGCCGTCGGAGCGAAACGGTGGCCAAGCGGCTCGGCGAGATTCTCATCGAACGGGGGGCGATTTCACCCGAGGGCCTGCGCAGCGGCCTCGAGGCGTGCCGGCGCCACGGGGGACGTCTCGGGACCTGGCTGGTCAGGCTCGGCCTGCTCAACGAGGGCAAGCTGCTCGACGCCCTCACGCGACAGACCGGCTGCCCGCCGGCGACGACGATGCAGCTCACGACGGCGCCGGCGGAGACCCGGGCGCTTCTTTCCGCCGCGTTCTCCCGGCGCAACCTGGTCGTGCCGTTCGCCCGCCAGGGGCGCTCGCTCGACGTCGCGATGGCGAACCCCAACGACCTCCTCCTCGTCGACGAGATCTCCCGGGCGACCGGCATGGTGCCGCGCCCGCACGTGGCGACGGAAGCCACGATCATGGCGGCCATCGCCCTTTCCGCGCCGGCCGCCCAGGCCCCCGCTCCGGCGCCGCCGCCCGGGCCGCCGCGGGCGACCGGGCGCGAGTGGCGCCAGTTCTGGCGCCTCGAGTCGGTGACGACGGAGTTGATGCGCGGGCTCGCCGCGCCGGAGCTCCCGGCGCCGACAGCGACGCCGGCGACGTTCCCGCAGTTGCGGCCGGTCGAGCCTTCCGAGGCCGCAGCGGCGCCGACCGACGCGGCCGGGCTCGCCGAGGCGCTCGCCGACGCCTCCGACCGCGACCAGGCGGCCGACCTCGTTCTCGACCACCTCGCCGCCGGCGCCTTCCGCGTCGCGCTCTTCTCGGTGCACCAGGGCAAGGTGATGGGATGGCGGGCGCGCGGCGCGGCGATCGTGGCGGAGGACTTCCACACCCTCATCCTGCCGCTGGACCGCCCTTCCCTCTTCCTCAACCTCACCAAGGGGGTCGAGATCCACGTCGGGCCGCTCGGCGGCGGTGAGGGAAACACCCTGCTGCTCGACGCGCTCGGCGACCCCACCCCCGCCGAGGCGGTCGTCGTCCCGGTCCGGGTACGGGGCAAGGTCGTCGCCTTCCTCTGGCTCGACCAGGGCGCCGATGGTGTCGCCGGCATCTCGATCCCGCTGGTCCAGGAGGTCGCCCGGCTCGCCGGGCTCGCCATCGAGATTCTGGTGCTGCGACAGAAGGTCAGGGCCGGAGCCCGCTTGACAGAGACGGTGCCCTCGGACTAGGTTGGCGCGGCTGAAGGTGGAGGGTTGCATGATCAAGGCCGACCTGGTGCGAAAAGTCATGGGTGCCGTGGATCTCTCGCAGGCGAAGGCGAACGAGGCCGTCAACGCGGTCTTCGACGCCATGCGCGACGCGCTGACCGACGGTGAGCGCATCGAGCTGCGCGGTTTCGGCGTCTTCCTCGTCAAGAACCGCAAGCGCGGGATCGGGCGCAACCCCAAGACGGGCGTCGAGGTCGCCATCCCTCCGGGCAAGACGATCCGCTTCAAGCCCGGAAAAGCGCTCCGGGTGATCGACTAGGTGCCGGACCCCGGTCTGGAAGTCGAGATCATCGGCCCCGACGGTGTCCCCGTCGGGGTCGTTCGCCGTACTCCTCCGCCCCCGCAGCGCGTCTGGCTGCACGTCGTCCTCTTCCTCGCGACGCTCGCGTCCACGACCCTCGTCGGGGGAATCGCGTTCGGCGACCTCCCGGCCGGCTTCAAGCCGGGGACGTTCTGGGATCTCATCTTCCACCCCGCCGTCATCACGGCCGGGTTCGAGTTCTCCGTCCCGCTGCTCGTGATCCTGCTCGCCCACGAGATGGGGCACTACGTCGCCTGCCGCTACCACCGCCTCGACGCCACCCTGCCGTTCTTCATCCCGGTCCCGTTCGGGATCGGCACGCTCGGGGCGCTCATCCGCATCCGTTCGCCGCTGTTGACCAAGCGCGAGCTGTTCGACGTCGGCGCCTCCGGGCCGCTCGCCGGGTTCGCCGTCGCCCTGCCGGTGCTCGTCGCCGGGATCGCGCTCTCGACGCCGGTCGCGGCGCTCCCGTCCGGCGGCGCGATGATCTTCGGTGAACCGCTCGCGTTCAAGGCGCTCGCATGGTTGGTCCACACCGACGTGCCTCCCGGCGGCGACCTCCTCCTCCACCCGGTGGGGTTCGCGGCGTGGTTCGGCCTGCTCGTCACCGCTCTGAACCTGCTCCCGTTCGGCCAGCTCGACGGCGGCCACGTCACCTACGCGATGTTCGGGCGCTGGCAGCGGCGGGTCGCGTGGCCGCTGCTGGCGGTCCTCGTGGTCCTCGGGTTCTGGTGGCCGGGATGGTGGCTCTGGGCGTTCATCGCGCTGGTGATGCGCGTGCGCCACCCATGGATACCCGACGAGCACGGCGTACTCGACCGCCGCCGCCGGATCCTCGGCTGGGTCTGCCTCGCGGTCTTCATCGTCTGCTTCACGCCCGAGCCGATCAAGATCCTGCCCTGATCTCACTCGCCCTGCCGCTCGGCGGAGTCCTCCCACACGAACGTCACCGGCCCGTCGTTCACGAGCTCGACCTGCATGTCGGCGCGGAAGACCCCGGTCGAGACGGGAACGCCGCGTTCCCTCAGGGCCGCAACCAGGGCGTCGACGATCGGCTCGGCATCCTCCGGGCGGGCCGCGCCGATGAAGTCGGGCCGCCGCCCCCGCCGGATCGACCCGGCGAGCGTGAACTGCGACACCACGAGGATCTCGCCCGCGACCTCGTCGAGGCCGCGGTTCATGTGTCCGGCTTCGTCCTCGAACACGCGCAGCGTCGCGAACCGCGCCGCGGCCCGCTCCACCTGCGCCCGCCCGTCGCCGGTTTCGACGCCGACCAGGAGCAGCAGTCCGCGGCCGATCCGCCCGACCACCTCGCCGCCGACGGTCACCGAGGCGCGACGCACGCGCTGCACCACGATCCTCATGCCGCCCGCCTTCGGCGCAGGAACTCGCGCGCCTCGCGCCACTCCGGGGCGCCGAGCGCCACGAGCAATCCCAGGTAGGCGCCGCCGGCCGCGAGCGCGTACGCGCCCAGCTGCGCCAGCGAGCGGACGCTCGTGTGCAGCGGCACGGGGAACATGCGGTTGAGGCCGAAGGCGACCGCGCCGAGGCCGGCGGCCGCGATCAGGTGGCGCCCCGTCGCCGGCAGCACGTCCCGCAGGCGCGGCAGCCGCCGGTGACGGCCGTCGAGCCAGAGCAGCGTCGCGGTGTTGGCGACCTGCCCGCACGACGCCGCCGCCGCGATCCCCGCCACACCCAGCGCCCGGGCCAACACCAGACCGAGGGCGCCGAACACCGCCAGGCTGGACACCGCCGCGATCAGCGGCGAGCGGGTGTCCTGCCACGCGTACGAGGTGTTGGCCAGGAGCCGGGACAAACCCAGAAACGGCAAGCCCAGGGAGTACATCACCAGAGCTCCGGCGGTGGTGTGCACGGCCGCGATGGTGTACTTGCCACCCCCGAACAGGACGCCGGTGATCGGCACCGCGAGGAGAACGCTGAACACGGCGCTCGGGATCGCCACCGACGACAGCAGGCGGATCGCGAACGCGAGCGTCGCGCGCGCCTTGCCCTCGTCGGCCACGCGCTCCGCCGCCAGCATCGGCAGCACCGCCGTGGTGAGCTGGACGATCAGCACCCCGTACACCAGCTCGTTGAGGCGCGAGGCGTTGTAGACGCAGAACACCGCGCCGTTCCCGAGGCTCGCGGCGAGCTGGTTGGAGAGCAGCAGCGTCACCTGATAGACGCCGAGCGCCGGCACGCCCGGGAGCATGAGCCGGAGCACGCGGCGCACCTCGGGGTGCGAGAACGCCTGCCAGCCGGGGACGAGCGCGAGGCCGACGTCGCGGCACGCGAGCCACTGCAGGCCGAACTGCACGAGGCCGCCGGCGAGCACCCCCACTCCCATCCACTCCGGCCGGCCGCCGAACGCCACCACGCCGGTCACGGTGCCGGCCACGATGCAGAGGTTGACGGCGATCGGCGCGGCGGCCGGGAGGAGAAAACGATCGGAGGCGTTGAGGACACCCTGTGCCAGCGCGGCGAGCGAGACCAGACCGAGGTACGGGAACATGATGCGCGTGAGCTTGACCGCCAGCGCGAACTGCGCCGGGTCGCGGGCGAACGCCGCCGCGACCATCGTCACGAGCAGCGGCGCCGCGAGAACGCCGATCGCCACGATCACCGGCAGCGCGATCAGGAGCGCGCCGGTCATCGCGCGGACGAACTCCCTCGCCTTCGCCGGGTCGCCGTCTCTCTTGAGCTTTGCGAGCGTCGGGATGAACGCCGCGTGCAACGTCCCCTCCGCCAGGAACGCCCGGAACATGTTCGGGATGCGGAACGCGGTCACGAACGCGTCGCTCACCATCCCGGCGCCCAGCAGCCTGGCGATCACGTTGTCCCGCACCAGGCCCGAGAACCGGCTCGCGACCGTCACCGCCGCCATCCCTCCCGTGGCGGTCACCAGGCGCCTCTTCGTCGTCATCGCGTTCACTCTAGCAAAGCGGGGCCGCGGGCCCTACATTGGAGAAGGAAGGCGAAAGGAGGCGTCCATGCGCACGACGTTCGCACTCCTCGCGTCGCTGCTCATCGCGACCGCAAGCGCGGCCGCCGAGCCGCCGGCTCCCACCCCGGCGGCGGACCCGTCGTCCCCCGGCCGCGCCGCCACCCGTCCTCTCTCCCTGGACCTCGACAAGTACTTCGATCTCCACCGCGAGCGCGGGCACGCCGAGTTCGACGCGTCCCTGCGCCGGGCCTGGTGGAACGACCCGATGGTCCGTCTGTCGTACGGCGTCGCCCGCGAGGAGGCGGCGGCCCGGCGCGGGGGACTCGTCGGTTACCCGGCCCCGTTCTCCGCCAGCGCCATGATGTCGCTCCCTCCGGGCCCCGACCTCCGCCTCGTGCTCGCGGGGCCGTTCGCCTCCGACTGGCACGACCTCTCGGCCCAGGAGAAGGTCGGGCGCATCGCCGAGAGCGCCGCCTACTACGGCCTGATCTACGGGATCTTGCGCGCCCTGCACTAGCGTGCGTTCGCGTCGCCACGCGCCCCTCCCCTCCCAGGCCCTCGTCTTTCGCGCCGCGATTTGGTACCCTTGGGGACCGTCCACGCCGGGAGGCGAACGATGAGCGTCAACAAAGCGATCCTGATCGGAAACATCGGCCGCGATATCGAACTGCGGCACAGCCCGAGCGGCATGGCCGTGGCCAAGTTCGCGCTGGCGACCAACGAGAGGCGCAAGGACAAAGAGGGCAAGTGGCAGGACCAGACGGAGTGGCACAACATCGTCGCGTTCGGCAAGCTCGCCGAGTTCTGCGGCCAGTACCTCGGCAAGGGACGGTCGATCTACGTCGAGGGCTCGATCCGCACGCGCACCTACGACGATGACAAGGGGAACCGCCGCTACTTCACCGAGATCATCGCCCAGACCATCCGCTTCGTCGGGCCCAAGCCCCAGGGGGCCGAGACCGGCGGTGCCGGCGGCGCCGGCGGCGCCGGCGGCGCGGGAGGCGGCGGCGAAGCGCCGGAATTCCCGCCCGAGAACGACGACGACATCCCGTTCTGACGCGCGGCGCCGGGCGGCCTGTCGAGGCGAAACGACCAGACGACTCGCGGGGGCCCCTCGGGGCCCTCGCGCGGCTTGTGAGAAACGGGGGCAACGACCATGGCCGGACCGGTGTGGCGTTTCGACGAGAACAGGGAAGCGAATTGTGATGTCTGCCTGCGCGAGTGCAAGGGCGTGTACGTCGAGGGCGACGTCGCCGACAACCAGCTCGAGCCCGTCCGCGCCGTCTGCCCCGAATGTCTGGCGCGCACGAACCGCCTCGTGGTCTCCGGAGAGACCGGCGGCCGCGCCACGGCGCCGGCCTACGCTCACAACGCCTCGCTGCCCGCTCCCTCGGACGAGTGATGTTGGCGGGGCTGAGAGGACTTGAACCTCCGACACGCGGTTTAGGAAACCGCTGCTCTATCCAGCTGAGCTACAGCCCCGCGCCATCCGGATGCTAGTCGGGCAAGGCCGAAATCACAACCCCGCCGACGGGTTCGGTCCTCATTCCCACGGCGTCGGCAGCACCCGGAACCCCGCCGTGGCGGGGGCCTCGGCCTCGCTCCCCACGACCTCGTTGACGCGGGCGTGCGGCGGCCCGTGCCACAGCCGGCCTTCGAGCGCCGCGACGAGCCCGGCCTCGCCCGCAGCCAGAACCTCGACGCTGCCGTCGGGGAGGTTGCGCACCCAGCCCGCGAGTCCGAGCGCTTGCGCCTCCCGCACCACGAAGTAGCGGAAGCCCACGCCCTGGACCCGCCCCTGGACGATGAAGCTCTTCGCAGCCATCGCTCTCTAGAAACCGTCGCGGCCGACGAGGGGGACGAACGTTGCCGGGCCGTGGCGCGAGTCCTCGAAGCGGGCGCCGTGGCGGATGACCCGCACGAGCTCCTGTCGCCGCAGCTCGCCGATCGGAATGACGAGGCGGCCGCCGTCGGTGAGCTGCTCGACGAGCGCCCTCGGGATCGCCGGGGCGGCGGCGCTCACGACGATCACCTCGAACGGCGCCTGGGCGCGCCACCCCAGCGTGCCGTCCATCACCTGCACCGACACGTTCCGATAGCCGAGCTCGGCCAACCGGGCGCGCGCCGCCTCCGCGAGGCGCGGCAGGCGCTCGACCGTGAACACGAAGCGTGCGAGCTGCGCGAACACCGCCGCCTGATAGCCCGAACCGGCCCCGATCTCGAGGACGCGGTCGCGCGTCGTCACTTCGGCGAGCTCCGTGATCCGGGCGACGACGGAGGGCTGCGAGATCGTCTGCCCTTCGCCGATCTCGAGCGGGTAGTCCTCGTACGCCTGGTGGCGCAGCGTCGCCGGCACGAACTGCTCGCGCGGGACAGCCGCCATCGCGGCGAGCACCCGCTCGTCGGCGATGCCGCTCTCGCGCAGGTAGTCGATCAGCACCTTGCGGCGCACGGGAACCGCGACGCTCATCTCAGGAGCCCTCGAGGTCCCATGCCGCCACCTCACTCTCGAGCAGGACGAGCTGCTCCCGGTCCGTCATGTCGAGGTGCAGCGGCGTGACCGAGGTGTAACCGGCGCCCACGGCGGCGAAGTCGGTCCCCGGGATGTCCTCCCACACCGGGTCCCCGCCGCCGATCCAGTAACACTTCCTGCCGCGCGGGTCGGTGTCCTCGACGACGCCCTCGCCGTAGGTCCGTTTGCCGAGCCGCGTGAAACGCACGCCCCTCGGCCGGTTCGGCGGGACGTTGACGTTGAGCAGGACGCCGGGAGGGAGACCGCGTTCGAGCACGCGCCCCGCGATCAGCCGCGCGAACCGGCCGGCGAACGCGTACGAGAACTCGCTCCAGATCACCTGCGAGAACGCGATCGCGGGGACCCCGAGGATCACCGCCTCGAACGCGGCCGAGACCGTGCCGGAGTAGTGCACGTCGTCGCCCATGTTCGCGCCGAAGTTGATCCCGGAAACCACGAGGTCCGGGGTCCGCCCCTTGAGAACCTGCCCGACGCCGATCGTCACGCAGTCGGTCGGCGTGCCGTCGACGGCAAACCCCCGCTCCGCGAGTTGCGTGAGGCGCAGGGGACGCGACAGCGTGAGCGCGTGCGAGACGGCCGAGTTCTCGCGGTCGGGAGCGACCACCCATACCTCGCCGAGGCTGCCCAGCGCATCGGCGAGCACTCGGATCCCCTCCGAGTGGTAGCCGTCGTCGTTGCTCACCAGGATCAGGGGAGACGTCACGCGCGCAGTATAGCGGGGCTGGAGCGACGTTGTCAGTGGTCCGTGGTCCGTGGTCCGTGGTCCGTGGTCCGTGGTCCGTGGTCCGTGGTCCGTGGTCCGTGGTCCGTGGTCCGTGGTCCGTGGTCCGTGGTCCGTGGTCCGTGGTCCGTGGTCCG
>SCRJ01000141.1 GCA_004298115.1 Acidobacteriota bacterium | reverse complement strand
CCCTGCCGGCCGTGCTCGCACCAGACCCGAGCTTCCGCCGTCTCATCCTGTTCGTGCTGCTCGCGCTCTTGCTGAGCGCGCTCGTTCTCGATCGCGTCCTCGGTCGCCTCCTGGCCGAGGTCAAGCCGCGCGCGATCGTGGTCGGCGCCGCTGCGCTGCTGGGCGTCGTCGGGGTCGCCACCAGCGCACACGCGTACTTCGACCTCACGCACGCGTACGAAACCGAGTCGCACCGGTACCACGAGGAGATGGCCAGGTTCGTGGGCGCACGGCTGGGCAGCCGGTACGTCACCGTCGTCGCGGCGCACGACTGGGACGTGGACGACGTCAATCGCTACCTCGCGATCGCGGCCTACGACACGCTCTCCGGGTTGGCCAAGCGGGGCGTTGCCACGAAGACCGTCTACCGCGTCGTGAAGGCCGGCGAGCTGGCGGCGGCGATGGCGTCACCGCCGACGGTTGCGGGGCGCGGCTTGCTCCTGGCCGAGCAGTTCTTCGTGCGCGAACCGTTCGAAGGCGTCGACCTGCGGGCTCTGGTCGCCCGCGACCTGCCGGGGGCGCGGGCGTCGGTCTGGCACCTCGGCGATGGGACCGAACTCTTCACCTGGTGGGAGTACGAGGTGCCCCTTGGGGCTGCGCATGATTGACGCGCCCCGCCGCCGCGTCGTCGACGCCCTGGTCATGCTGACGGCGCTCGCGGCGGGGGGCGTCGCCGCCGCCGAGCTGCGCCAACCGTGGGCGCGCGGGCCCGCGGGACACTGGGTGTGGGCCCTGCTCGTCGCCGCCGGGCTGGCGGGCGGCTTCGCCCTCCGGCGCATGTCCGCATGGCTCGACGACGAGCGGCCGGAACCCCGGCCGGCGCCGGCCGCGGCGGCGAGGAGCACCGCCGTCGCGCTCGCGTGTCTGGGGCTCGCGAGCCTCCTCACCGCCTGGCTCATGCACAGGCTCTGGCCCGACTACTACGCCTGGCACGGGACGTTCCTCCCCTGGGTCGCGGCCCTGGCGGTCACGACGGCCGCAGGGTTCCTGCTCGGTTCGTCGGCCTCCCCGGCGGAGGACGCAAACCCCGGCGCCGGGCCTGGGGCGGCCGTGCCGGCGCGCGAGACGGCCGAGACGCCGCGGCAGGCCGGCTTGTCGGGGCGGGTCACGCTCGTCCTCTTCCTCGTCATCGCGGCTCTCGCCCTGTTCGTCAGGGTTTACCGCATCGGCGAGATCCCGGCCGGGATCTACGTGGACGAGACCAACGGCGGGCTGGACGCGCTCCGGATTCTCGAGGGCGGCGGCGCCACCCCGTTCGGGGTCGGCTGGTACGGCACCCCCACCGGGTACGAGTACTACATGGCGGCGGTGTTCAAGATCCTGGGGGCGACGTGGGCCGGTTTGAAGGCGGCGTCGATCATCCCGGCGTTCCTGACCGTCCTCGCGATGTATCCGCTCGGCCGCCTGCTGTTCGGGCGGCTGGGGGGGCTCGGCGCCATGGCGTTCCTCGCGTTCTCGCGCTGGCACATGACCATGAGCCGGTGGGGGTGGAACGAGGTCGTGCCGCCGCTCTTCCAGGTCGTCGCAACGTTCCTCCTGTTGCGCGGGATGCGGGACAGGCGCTCGTCGGACTTCGTGCTCGGCGGACTCGTCAGCGGCCTCATGATGTACACCTATCTGAGCAGCCGCCTGGCCCTCGCCACGCTCGGCTGTTTCGCCGCCTACTATCTGGTCGTGGCGCCGGAAGGGCCGATCGCGGCCTGGAAACGGCAGTGGCGCGGCCTCGTCCTCTTCCTCTTCGCCTGGGTGGTCGCCGTCGCCCCGATCGCCGTCACCCACATCACCGATCCTTTCACCTTCTTCAACCGGGTCAACGAGATCAGCATCTTCAAGGACATCCGCGAGGCGGGCAGTTACGAGCCGTTGCGGCGGAACATCGAAGACCACCTCAAGTTCTTCAACCAGATCGGCGACCACCAGGGCAAGCACAACCTCCCCGACGAGCCGGAGGCCGACCCGCTCACGGGCCTCCTGCTCGTGATCGGGCTCGGACACGCGCTGCTGGCGCTGCGCGACCGCCGCCGCGGCCTCCTCGTCCTCTGGCTGCTGTTCGGCATGGCGGGAGGGGTGTTCAGCTCCAATCACGAGTCGCCGCAGTCGTACCGGACGCTGACCGCCGCCCCCGCCGTCGCGTTGTTCGCCGGCGACGCGCTGGCGCGCGCCTCCTCGGGGATCGCGGCAGGTCTGGCCGCCCTGCTCGGCGGCGCCGCGGCGGCGCTCCGGCGCCGGCGTTGGCTGGCCGTGCGGGTGGCGCTCGTGCTCCTCGGCTGGACGTTCTCCGCGGCCTGGGAAACCACGGTCTACTTCGGCCGCCAAGCCGAGTCCCCGTCGTACCGCGCGGGTTTCAACCCGGTCGAGAACGGCGTCGCCCACGACGTCATCGCCGCGCTGAAGGCCGGTGAGGCCGTATTCGTGTCGCCGCGCTTCCACGACTACTCGCCGCTCCGCTTTCTCGTGTACGGCGTCTACAAGGCCGCGACGGGGGCAAACACCCTCGACCATCCACCGTACGGCGAGGTCGCGCTCGAGCAGGACCTGCCCGTCCCCGATACCGGGCGCGACACGCTCCTTCTCATCGATATCCAGTACGAACCCCTGATGGACTACCTCCGTCTCTTCTACCCGTCGGCCCGCACCGACCGCGCTCTCGGTCCCGACGGCGTCCCGATGTACCTCCGCGTGCACCTCAGCCGGGCCGACCTGGCGGCGACCGTGGGGTTGCGGGCCCGCGTGGTCCGGGCCGGGGCCGCGGCGCGCGACTCGGTGGTGCGGGCGCCGCAGGACACCGAACTCGGGCCCGGCGCCGTGCGGGTCGAGTGGGACGGCAGCGTCCGCCTGGGCCACGGTGGGCGATACGACTTTCGGACCCCTCCCGGCGCTCAACTCCTGCTCGACGACCGGGCGTGGAGCGGGCCGCGCTTCCTCGGCCGGGGCCTCCACGCCCTCCATCTCGTCGAGCCGGTGGCCGGAGCCGCCAAGGCCGCGCCCCTGGAGTGGGTCACGCCTCAGGGGAAGCGGGAAGTCGTGCCGGACGCCGTCCTGGTCCGCGTGCGACAGCCGAACGAGGGGCTCACGACGTACTACTACCCGAACAGCGACTGGAAAGGACCGCCGCTGTTCGAACGCGTGACTCCGATCCTGTTCCTGGCGTGGAGCGACCCGGACCCGATCCCCGGCGAGTTCAGCGCCCGGTTCCTCGGGTCGTTACGGGTGACGACGGCGGGCGTCTACCGCTTCCAGATCGACGCGGACGACGGCGCCACGCTCGCGATCGATGGGAAGCCCGTGGGCGAGTGCGTCATCAACAAGTCGACGACGTTTCCGGCCAGCGTCCTCTTGTCCGCCGGCGACCACGCGATCGAGATCCGTTACTTCCAACTCGGCGGCGGCGACGCCCTCGCGGTGTTCTGGCGGCCCCCGGGCGGGGAGTTGGGCCTCATCCCGCCGCAGTTCCTGGTGCCTCTGTCAGGACCCGGCGACCCGTGACAGCGACGGCGCGCCGCTTACACCTCGAGGGCGCGGGCGTGTCACGAAGATGCCGTACTTGCGCGAGACGTTCGTGATCAACTCGCCCTCGGGGTCGGCCCGCCGGAACTTCTCGTCGAACTCCTCCGGGAACAGGATGACGTAGACGCAGTCCGCACGGCGGTCGAACGCCTGGAGGAGCTGGTCGTGGTAGTTGGTGACGATGGTGGACCGCGGGAGGAACAAGCGGAGCGTGTACTCGAGGTGGAACCCCCCGAACGCCGCCACCCGGATCTCCTTCCCCGGGAATTGCTCCTTGAGGAAGACGGCGACCTTGATGTCCTCGTAGTCCTCCCGCCCCGAGTCGGTGTCCCGGGCCTGGGCGGCGTGCAGGTGCCCGAGGTTGCACCCGATGACGACCGCCAGGAGGGCGACGGCCAGGCCACCCCTCAGCCAGGTCGGCGAGCTGCGCAGCCGCAGGGCCCCGGCGATCGCCAGCGCGATGACCATGGCGACGAACGGGAAGAGGTTCGCGAGCCTGGTGATATGGGGGGGCGGGTTGGCGAACCCCAGGCTGACGATATTGACCGCGACGAAGAGGGCCACGAGGACGAGTTCTCTCCGCCGGCGGGCCATGGCGGGAGCCAGCAGTACCCCGGCGACGAGGAAGCCGACGGAGACGGGATCCAGCAGGGCGCGGCGCCCGAACTCGAACCCCGCCGTACCCCCGACGTCATTACGCCAGAGGTAGGCGCAGTTCGCGGCCCAACTCGCCGCCAGCTCAGAGCGGGACCGCGAGACCTCCTCCTGCGCAACGTCCCGTCCCAGGAGCTTGCCCGCCATCGGCACCGTCTGGGAGATCCTCTGCAGGAAGAAGTCGCTGGACTTCGCAGCGCCGACCATGAAGGGCAGCAGCACGATCACGATCGTGCCGAGGGCGATCGCGAGCGACTTCACCACCCGCCCGGCAGGGACGTCAAGACACGCTAGGGCGGCGAACAGGACGAGCAGCGGAGCCGCCGCGTAGGACGAGGTGTAGGCCAGGTAGCACAGCGAGCACGCGACGCCCGTCGCGACTGCCGATCCCAGCGTGGGTTTCCTGCCGTTGTACAGCGCGCAGAGGAAGAAGACCAGCAGAAGCGCCGTACTCGCCGTATTCGGGATGCCGAAGGACTCGGCGTAGACGCTGGGAGCGAGGAACGCGTAAACCGCCACCGAAAGGACCGCCACGAGGGTGCCGAAGAGCGCCCTCGCCGCGAGGAAGAGCGCGCCGGCCGTGAGGAGGACCCAGGGCAACGTGGAGAGCTTCACGTCGAGCGGCGCAGTCCCGATCACCGCGAGAACAAGCTTCTGGACCACGAAGTAGAGGCTCGGGCTCTGAAACGTCCACACCGGTTCGGGTGGGATCGGCCCGAAGAAGTTGGTCGTCATGAAGCTGTACTGCCGCGAAAACCAGGCGAGCGCGAACTCGTCGGGATGGGTAAAGGCGAGGGAGGCGTTCGCGGCCCGGACGAACGCCGGAACGCAGAGCAGCAGGCCGCCGCCCACCCACCACCACGGGTGCTCCCGAGCATCGGAGACCACGCGTTCCACCGTCCCCCCCGCCAAGGACGCGAAAACGAGAAGTCCCATCCCGCCCAGCCACCCCGCCGGCAGCCACGGGGAGAAACCGAAACGCCACAGGCACGCCGCCACGACCGAACTCACGACCGCTGCGCCGATCAGGAGCGCGCCGCCGGTGCGCAAGAGCTGGACGGTCTGCACCCGAATTTGCGGACGCGTGGCGGAGCTTTCCCCAGCGACGGCACCACTCGGCTCTGCGGACATCGACGGGCATCCTACCAGAGCGGCGGCAACGATCAAACCGGCGGGAAACGGTCGCCGATCCCCGGTCAGGGCAGGCGACGACGGCGTGCGGTCGCAGCAGCGTCAGGGCCCCGGTGATCGAAGATGCGCGGGCGGACGAGGCGCCAGCGGGCGGCGCGGTACTGCAGGCTGGTCCACAGGACGCCGAGACCGTAGCGGGTGGAGCGGCGGAAGTCGATCGAAGAGGAATCCGGCTGGTAGCGGGTGGGGCAGGAGACCTCACCGACGCGGAAGCCGAAGAAGAGCGCTTGCGCCAGCATCTGGTTGTCGAACAAGAAGTCGTCCGAGTTGGCCGCGAGGGGGAGCGTCTCGAGCACCCGGCGCGAGAACGCGCGGCACCCGGTGTGGTACTCGGTGAGCTTCTCGCCGAGCAGCAGGTTCTGGACCAGGGTCAGGCCGCGGTTCGCGACGTACTTGTAGCGCGGCATCCCGCCGCGCCGCGCCCCCTTGCCGATGATCCGACTGCCGAGCACGACGTCGTACACCCCGAGCGCGAGGAGCGAGGCCATCGCCGGAACCAGCCGCGGCTCGTACTGGTAGTCGGGGTGGATCATCACGACGATGTCGGCGTCGCGGGCGAGCGCGGCGGCGTAGCAGGTCTTCTGGTTGCCGCCGTACCCGAGGTTCCGCTCGTGGACGAGGGTCGGCAGCCCCAGCTTGCGGCTCACCTGGACCGTGCCATCCTGACTGGCGTCGTCGACCAGGATGACCTCGTCGACCACGTCGCGGGGGATCTCGGAACAGGTCCGCTCGAGGGTTCTCTCGGCGTTGTAGGCCGGCAGTACGACGAGCAGCCTCTTGCCGTGGATCACCGCGGGCCTCCCGGGCCCGGGGCCGCCGGGCGCCGCACGACGAGGAGCGGCTGGTGATGGACCGTCACCAACGCATCTTGACCGATGGGCTGGGCGGCGGCAAGGGGTCGGGCGCGCTCACGCGGAGGCGGGGCGGGTCAGGGACTTGGGCCCGACCGCGAGCTTGGGGAAGAACGCCCGCGCGCGGCGCGCGATCCCCTCGGCGTCGAGGTCGAGGCGGGCGCGCAGGATCTCCTGGCTGCCGTGCGGCTGAAACTCGTCCGGGATCCCGAGGCGCTCGACCAGCACGCCGGGCACCCGGAGCGTCGCGACGGCCTCCTGGACCGCGGATCCGAAGCCGCCCGCGAGCGCGTTCTCCTCCACGGTCATCACGCGCGTGCCCGGCCGGAGCTGGGCGGCGAGCAGCTCGACGTCGAGCGGCTTGACGAAGCGGGCGTTGACGACGGTGAGGTCGGGGCCGGCCTCGGCGGCCAGCCGCTCCGCCGCGCGCAACGCCTCGCTCGCCATCGTCCCGATCGCCCAGACGAGCCCGTCGCGGCCCTGGCGGAGCACCTCGGCCTTGCCGATCGGAAGCGCCCGCGGCGGAGCGTCCATCGCCACGCCGTAGCCGTTGCCGCGCGGGAAGCGCAGCGCCACCGGCCGGCCGGCGGCGAGGGCCGTCGCGAGCATGTGGCGCAGCTCGCCCTCGTCCTTCGGCGCCATCACCACCATCTCGGGGAAGATGCGCATGTAGGAGAGATCGAAGACGCCGTGGTGGGTCGGGCCGTCGGCGCCGACGAGACCGCCGCGGTCGAGCACGAACACGACCGGGAGGTGCATCAGGCAGACGTCGTGGAAGATCTGGTCGTAGGCGCGCTGCAGGAACGTCGAGTAAATCGCGACCACGGGCACGGCCCCGCGCGTCGCCAGGCCCGCGGCGAACGTCACCGCGTGCTGCTCGCAGATCCCGACGTCGAAGAGGCGCTCCGGGATCGCCTTCGCGAAGATATCGAGCCCGGTGCCCTCCGACATCGCCGCCGTGATCGCGACGATGCGGGGATCGGACTTCGCGATCTCGGTGAGGGTTTCGGCGAACACCTTGGTGTACGACGGCGGGCCCGGCTTCTTCTTCGCCACCTCGCCGGTCGCGACCGAGAACGGGGTCGCGCCGTGCCAGAACACGGGGTCGGCCTCGGCCGGCTCGTACCCCTTCCCCTTGCGTGTGACCACGTGGAGGAGCACCGGGTGCGGGTGGTCGCGGTACTCGCGCAGCGTCGCCAGCAGCTGCGGCAACGAGTGGCCGTTGACCGGCCCCACGTACTTGAACCCCAGCTCCTCGAACAGCAGGCCGGGCACGACGAGGTGCTTGGCCATCTGCTCCGCCTGCTTGGCGAGCTTGACCATCCCGTCCCCGACCCGCGGGATCGAGCGCAGGAAACGCTCGACGTCGTCCTTCAACCGCCGGTAGGACTGGCCGTGGATGATCCGGTTCAGGTAGCCCTGCCAGGCGCCGACGTTGGGCGAGATCGACATCTCGTTGTCGTTGAGGATGATCATCAGCTTCCGGCCGAGGTAGCCGGCCTGGTTGAGCCCCTCCATCGCCATCCCGCCGGTGAGGCCGCCGTCGCCGATGATGGCGATCACGCGGTAGTCCTCGCCCTTGAGGTCGCGCGCCACCGCCATCCCGAGCGCGGCCGAGATCGAGGTCGACGCGTGGCCGGCGTTGAACGCGTCGTACTCGCTCTCCTCGCGCTTGAGAAACCCCGAGATCCCGCCGTACGTCCGCAACGTGGAGAACCGCTCGCGGCGCCCGGTGATCACCTTGTGCGGGTAGCACTGGTGGCCGACGTCCCAGACCAACAGGTCGCGCGGCGTGTCGAGGACGTAGTGCAGCGCCAGCGTCAGCTCGAGCGCCCCCAGGCCGGAGGCCAGGTGCCCGCCGGTCTGCGACACCGAGGAGAGCAGGAACGCGCGCAGCTCCTCCGCGAGGTCCGGCAGCGCCTCCTCCGGGACCCGGCGCAGGTCCGCCGGGCTCGCAACCCTTTCCAGCAATCCCATGGTCCCCTAGCGGTCGCGGCGCGCCACGAAGCTCACGAGCGCCCCCAACGTCCCCGCTTGCCCCTCCAGTCCCTCGGCCTCTCGGACGAGAGAACCCGCCAACGCGTCAAGTTCTTTCCGGGCGGCTTCCAGGCCCCAAACCGCCGGGTAGGTGAGTTTTCCGGCGGCGGCGTCCTTCCCCGGGCTCTTGCCCAGGCTGGCCGCCGTTCCGGTGACGTCGAGGATATCATCCGCGATCTGGAAGAGGAGTCCCAGGCGCCGGCCGAAGCCCGCGAACGTCTGCCGGCGCGCGTCCTCGGCGCCCGCCAGAAGGGCGCCCAGCTCCACGGCCGCGCCGATCAGGGCGCCGGTCTTCGCCGCGTGGATGCGCTCGAGCCGGGCGCCGTCCGGGGCCGCGCCGGTCGCCTCCAGGTCCTCGACCTGCCCGCCCACCATGCCGCGCGACCCGATCGCCTCGGCCACCATCCGGCACGCCTGGGCGCGGCGCCCGGCGAAGCCGTCGCGGTCGGGGAACCGGCTCAGGACCGCGAACGCCTCGGTGAGCAACGCGTCGCCCGCCAGCAGGGCGAGCGCCTCGTCGAACGCGACGTGCACCGTGGCGCGGCCGCGCCGCAACGTGTCGTTGTCGAGCGCCGGCAAGTCGTCGTGGATCAGCGAGTAGGTATGGACCATCTCGAGCGCGCAGGCCGCCTCGAGCGCGACCTCCGGGTCGCCGCCCGCGGCGCGGCACGCCGCCCGCGCCAGGACCGGCCGCACCCGTTTGCCGCCGCCGAACACGGCGTAGCGCATCGCCTCGTGGAGGCGCGCGGGCCAGGCGCCGGCGGGCGGCAGCAACCGATCGAGCGCCGCGTCGATGCGCGCGCGCTCGTCCGCCAGCAACGCGGCGAGGTCCACGCTCACCCCTCCTCGGAGGCGAACGGGGCGGTGCTGGGCTCCTCGCCCTCGTCCCCCTCGGCGAGCAACTGCTCGACCCGGCGTTCGACGCCCTCCAGCTGCGTGCGGCAGCGCTTGGCGAGCCTGACGCCGCGCTCGAACAGCTTGAGAGCCTCCTCCAGACCGACGCTCTCGTCTTCGAGCTTCGCCACGACCTCCTCGAGCTCGGCCAGCGCGTGCTCGAACGTTTCCTTCGTCATCGCACCTCTCCCTTCCACCCCGGGCACCGGGCTCCGGGCTCCGGGCACCGCCAGCACAAGAACACGGCGAGTCCCCTCATGCCTCGCTCTCCTCCCCGTCTTCAGGCGTCCGTCCCCTGCCGTCCCGGGCTTGCGGCTCGGTGCCCGGGGCGCGGCGCCCGGCCCCCGGTTCTTCGAACAACGACCCCTGCGTCCCGGCGCTGCGACCGAGGACGAGCGAGCGCAACTGCCCGCGCGCGAGGGTCGTGATCAGCCGCTCGCCGGCGTTCAGCGCGGCCGCGTCCTTGACCGGCCGGGGGTCTCCTTCGCGAGCCGTGATCGAATACCCCCGCTCCAGCACGTTGCGCGGCGACAGTGCCGCCAGCGCCCGCTCCCGCGCCCCGAGCTCCAGCGTCCGCCGCGCGAGCAGCGAGCGCAGGCGCTCGCCCGCGACCGCGAGACGGACCGCCACCAGCTCGCGCCGCCGCGGCGCCCCGAACCGCACCGGCCAGTGGTACAGACGCGAGCCGGCGGCGTCGGCGCGCCGGTGCCGGGCGGCTACGACCGCGCGCAGGAGCCCAGGCAGCGCCTCCAGGCGCTGGAGCTTCTGCTCGAGCTCCCGCAGGCGCGAAGGAAGGCGCGCCAGACCGCGGGCGCCCTCGAGCCCCCGCAGGCGCAGCCGCGCGTGCTCCAGCTTCCGTTGGAACGCCGCCGCGATCCCGTCCCGCGCCGACTCGACGCGGCGCTGCTGCCCCTCGAGGGCGGCGACCACGATCTCCGCCGCCTGGGTCGGCGTGGCCGCGCGCACGTCCGCCACGAAATCCGCGATCGTGAAATCGACCTCGTGCCCCACGCCCGAGATCACCGGCACCGGACAGGCGGCGATCGCCCTCGCGACGACTTCCTCGTTGAACGCCCACAGGTCCTCGAGCGAGCCGCCGCCGCGCACCACCAGCACCACGTCCACCAGGCCGGAACGGCCCAGGTAGGCGACGGCGCGGGCGATCTCGCCCTCGGCCCCCTTGCCCTGCACGCGCACCGGGGCGAGCAGCACCGCGAGGTGCTCCCACCGTGAGAGCACCTTGAGCACGTCGCGCACGGCGGCGCCGCTCGGCGACGTCACCAGGCCCAACCGCTGCGGCAGAACCGGCAGCGCTCGCTTGCGCTCGGCGGCGAACAGGCCCTGCGCCTCCAGCTTCGCCTTGAGCTGCTCGAACGCAAGCTGCAGTTCCCCGACGCCCTCCGGCTGCAGCTCCTCGACGATCAGCGACAGCGAGCCGCG
>SCRJ01000140.1 GCA_004298115.1 Acidobacteriota bacterium | reverse complement strand
AGCTGCTCGCGGCGGGGGCCGCGCTCTGGCGCGGCGACCCGGCGCCGCTCTTGCGGTTGGGTGCTGAGTTCCACCTCACGCTGGAGTTCGACGGCGGCGACCCGACCAACTATTCGACTGGGGCGATGCTTGCGACCTCGAACGTCGACATGGAAGCGTCATGGGAGTGGTCAGAGCCGATCTCCGTACGCGAGGCCCAGTACGAGGCCGCGGCCCGCGCGCTCCCCCCGTGGTACTTCGCGCCGTTCTCCAAGCAGGCGGGGACCGGGTTGCTCTTCGATTTCGGCAGGCAGGGCCTGTGGTGGGAAGTGCCGACGCCCTCCTCGCCCGTCGTGCCGCGTCATCCGCGGTATACCCGCGCGCCCACCCTGGTCCTCTCGGGCGACATGGACCGAGTCATCCCCTTCGAAATCACCCGGCCGTACGCCGACCTCTTCCCAGATGGCATCTTCGTCCCGGTGGCCGGGGCAGGCCACGGTACAGTCCTCTGGTCTTCGTGTGCGGCCAGACTCGCCTCCGAGTTCATCCGCACGTTGAAGGTCGATGACCACGACCGGAGGTGCGCCAGCACGCCCGATGTCGTGTGGCCCGCGGTTGGGCGTTTCCCTCGGCTGGCCCATGAGGCCCGGGCT
The DNA here is from genome assembly GCA_004298115.1 of Acidobacteriota bacterium. GTDB lineage: Bacteria > Acidobacteriota > Thermoanaerobaculia > Thermoanaerobaculales > Thermoanaerobaculaceae > RBG-13-68-16. The sequence goes on along the minus strand of SCRJ01000140.1, from coordinate 92,341 downwards.
GCCGACGCCGACCGGAGCGGCAACAACGCGATCGGGTTCGACGAGCGCAAGGTCGTGACCGTCGCGGTGGCCGCCGCCACGGACGCGATGAAGCGCAGCATCATCGGATGGGGGAGCGGGGTGGGACTTCGCGGCGGGACGTTCTCCACCGACTACGGCGACTTCACGACCTGGACGGCGACCCTCACGGAGTGTGCCTTCGCCGAGGACGTGACCGTGAGCGGCACGGTGACCTGGAGCCCGAGTTCCCCGGCCATGCTCGGGAACCCTGGCGACGGGTCGTTCACCGCCGATCTGACGGTGAGCGGATCGGGGACGGAGGGCGGCACGCTGCACGTCCAAGGCAAGTGGCAGGCCCAGGGACCCGTGGGGAACTTCGAAGTCACCGGCACGCTCGGCGGCAAGAGCGTGGCCGTGCTCGTGCCGGAGGCGTGATCGGGCTGGCGCGATGCGGACCGCTCCCCGTTCCGGGCGGAGGTGGGGCGACCGCCACCTCGAGCGTTCCCGCAACGTGCCTTCGCCACATTGGACCCTGCCCGGCAACCGTGTCGGGCAGGGTCGTAGGTTCCGGGAAGGGACGTGCCGGGTTGTCGGCACCTTTAGACGCCCGGTGGTCTTCACTCGCCCTCGTGTGATGCCCGCCCCTGGGGATCGGCCCCGCGGGGTCGCCGAACGGGCTGGGTGACGAACCCCCTCGCTTTCCGGCGCTTCCGGCCCTATATTGTTGTACAAGGGATCATTACAGAAGGCAAAGCGGTCGTGAGCATCGGCGATTTTCGCCTCGGTGGGTGCCTGGTGCAGCCGCGCCTCAACCGGCTCGTGCTCGGAGACGGTTGTGTCAAGATCCGCCCAGGGCTCATGGATGTGCTGTCGTTCCTCGCGGAGCATCACGGCGAGGTTGTCTCGAAGGACACCATCATTGCGGCCGTCTGGGCGAAGCCGTTCCTGGCGGAGTCGGTGCTCAGTCGGTCGGTCGCCGAACTCCGCCGGGTCCTCGGGGACGATGCCGGCCGGCCTCGATTCATCGAAACCATCACCAAGCGCGGGTATCGGCTGATTGCCCCGGTGGAACTCATTGGAGAGCCGCCGTCCGAACCCGTTGTCCCGGAGCGCTCAGAACCGACACAGAAGCCCCCGCCGATGGGGACGCACGCCTGCAGCGTCGTGTGGGGCGAGCGCGAGATCCCGCTGGGGGAAGGGGAGAACGTCATCGGAAGGACGAACGACGCCGTCCTGCGGATCAGCTCCACGCGTGTCTCTCGACGCCACGCCCGCATCGTGGTCACCGGCGGCCGGGCGGTCCTCGAGGACCTCGGGAGCAAGAACGGGACCTATCTGCGGGGCCAGAGGGTCCATCGGTCCGTGGAGCTTGCCGACGGCGACGAGATCTGCTTTGGCCGTGATGTCGTGGTGTTCAGATTCTGCTACCCGGCGGGGACGACGATGACGGCGGAGCCGCTGTGAGTGGCGTGGTGTGGCGCCCGCGCCCCGGCGAGCGCGAGGTTGACCCATCGTTTGGGCGGGAGAAGGTGGGAGGTTGTTTCGGTCGCCCGGTGCCGCGATTCCAACGGAGCCGGGGGCGCCCATGCTGACAGCCGGCTGCCGCCTCGGGCCCTACGAGATCGTCGCGGCGATCGGTGCGGGCGGGATGGGGGAGGTGTACCGCGCCCGGGACTCCCGCCTCGGCCGCGACGTGGCGGTCAAGGTACTGCCGGCTCAATTTGCCTCCGATTCTGATCGGCTCCGGAGGTTCGAGAATGAGGCGCGGGCGGTCGCCGCGCTGGACCATCCGAACATCCTGGCGATTCACGACGCTGACACCCATAGTGTGGCACCCTATATCGTCACGGAGCTGTTGGAGGGCGAAAGCCTGCGGGACCGGCTCCGGGCCGGAGGTCTGACCATCCGGAAGGCCGTCGAGATCGCGGTCCAGATCGCCCAGGGTCTTGCGGCCGCCCACGAGAAAGGGATCGTCCACCGCGACCTCAAGCCCGAGAACGTGTTCATCACGAAGGAGGGGCACGTCAAAGTCCTCGACTTCGGGATCGCCAAGCTGACCCGCCCGGATCCCGGACCTCAGGCCACCACACTGGCCCCAGAGCCGCCGACGGAGACGGGGCCGATGATGGGGACGGTGGGCTACATGTCGCCGGAGCAGGTGCGTGCGCTTTCGGCTGACCACCGGACGGACATCTTTTCGTTCGGGTGTGTGCTCTACGAGGCGCTCTCGGGAAGGCCACCGTTTCGGAAGGATACCGCCGCCGAGACGATGACCGCGATTCTTCACGAGGATCCCCCTCCGCTCGCCGGCGGCGGAAGCGGGTTGCCACCGGCGCTCGACGGGATCGTCGCCCGGTGCCTGGAGAAGCGGCCCGGGGACCGGTTCGGCTCGATGAGAGACCTGGCGTTCGCCCTGCAGGCGGTCGTCGAAGCTTCGCCACGGGAGATGCCGAAGCGCGTGGAGGACCCCCCCCCGTATCCGGGACTCCTGGCGTTCACAGAGGCGGATGCCGCCCACTTCTTCGGGCGGGAGGCCGAGGTGGCGGTGGTGTGGCGGCAGATCGCGGAGCGGCCGCTACTCGCGATCATCGGCCCGTCGGGCGCGGGGAAGACGAGCTTCCTGCGGGCTGGGGTGCTACCGAAGGCGCCCGCGGGCTGGCGGGTCGTCATCTGCACGCCGGGCCAGGCGCCGTTCGCCGGCATGGCGCGGGCGTTCGTGGCGCAGTTCGCGGGCGACACGGAGACGACGAGCCAGCTGTTCCAGATCCATGATCCCGAGGTGGCGCTCCGCGTGGCGGCGCGCTGGCGTCTGCGGGGCGACCACGCGCTCATCGTCGTCGACCAGTTCGAGGAGCTGTTCACCCTCAACCCGAAGGAAGTCCAGGCAAGCTTCGCCGACGTGCTCGGGCGGCTCGCGGAGGAGGGCGGCGTCCACGTCGTCCTTTCGATGCGGGACGATTTCTTCTTCCATTGCTCCTCGCAACGGGCGTTGGCGGGCGCCTTCAGCGCCGTCACCCCGCTGCGCCCGTTGCCACGCGAAGCACTGCGTGACGCCGTGGTCAGGCCGGCGGAGCGGCACGGGTACCGCTTCGAGGATGATGCGTTGGTTGAGGCGATGCTCGACGCCGTGGAAGGCGAGCGCGGCGCGCTGCCGCTGCTGGCGTTTGCGGTCGCGCGCCTGTGGGAGGAGCGGGACCGGGAGAAGAAGCTCCTGACGCGGGAGGCGCACGGGCGGATCGGGGGTGTGGGCGGGGCGCTCGCGCAGCACGCCGAGGCGACGCTCGAGCGGATCGGGGCGGACAAGGTGCCGCTGGTCCGAGAGCTGTTCAGAAACCTGGTCACCGCCGAGGGCACCCGCGCCGTGCGCGACGTGGACGAGCTGATCACGGTGTTTCCCGAAGGCCAGCGCGCGGACGCCGATGCGATCCTTCGGACCTTGATCGACGCGCGGCTGCTGACGAGCTACGAGGCGCACGCGACGGAGCCGGGGCAGACCGCCGGGCGGCGGGTCGAGGTGGTGCACGAGAGCCTGCTCACGGCCTGGCCACGCCTCGTCCGCTGGCGGACCGAGGACGAGGGCGGCGCGCAGCTGCGCGACCAGCTCCGCCAGGCGGCGCGCCTGTGGGAGGAGAAGGGGAAGCCGGACGATCTCCTGTGGACGGGCACGTCGTACCAGGAGTACCAGGTGTGGCGCGCCCGCTACCCGGGCGGGCTGTCGGAGGCGGAGGAGACGTTCGCCAAGGCGATGGCGGCGAGGGCCGGCCACCGCCGCCGGGTGCGGCGGTTTGCCGTCGCGGCGGCGTTCGTCGTTGTTCTGGCGGTCGCGGGGGTCGTCGGGGTATCGCGCCAGCAGGCCGTTGCGCAGACGCGCCGCGCCCAGGCGGCCCAGATCCTGGCTCTGGGGCGGCTGCGGCTCGCCGAGCATCCGAACGCGGCCCTGGCCTACGCGATCGCCAGTCTGGAGTGCGCGGACAACGACGCCGCGCGGCGCTTCGCCGTGGAAGCCCTCTGGCAGGGGCCGCCGGCCCTGTACCTCCCGGACCAGGTCCTTCCCGCAGACGTTCGGTGGAGCCGGGACGGTCGGTTGCTTGCCCTGGGCGGCACTGAGGGCCTCGCACTCCTGGACCGGGACACGGGCCAGAGGCGCGAGCTGCGTTCCGGGTTTGAACTGCCGGTCGGTTTCAGCTCGAACGGCCGGCGGCTCGCGAGCGTTGCGCGCGGCGTGCCAGGCACGGTCATGCACGTCTGGTCGCTCCCGGAGGGGCGACTCGAGCGCACCGTGAGAGATCCGGAGGATTCCGGCACGTTCCTCGTCGCCGACAGCTTGCTGATTGTTGCGGTGGACAGTCGTGCGCCCCAAGGGCAACGCGCGTTCCTGGTGCGCCGTCTCGCGCTTGACGGCGCCGCCGAGGAGGCGCTCGGGCAGTGGAAGCCGCAGGCTCTCCACGGCTTCTGCAGGATCGATCCGACTGGCACATGGATCGTCTCGCTACAGGGTGGCCGGATCGTGCAACAGCGGCTCGACGCCCTTTCGGCGCCGGCTCGAGTGCTCGGCAGCCACGAGGGCGCCGCCCGCGTCTGGGCGGAACCGTGGCGGGACCGAGTCGTCACCGGCGACGAGGGGGGCGCGGTGCGCATCTGGGACGTGACCGCCGAACGCTTGGAGCGGACGCTCAAGAGCCCCGCGGACGCCCGCCAGATCGCGCTCGACCCCGGGCGCCGGTTCCTGGCCGCGGGGCCGCCGATCGTCATGCCGCCGCACTCGCTGTTCCTGTTCGACCTCGGGGCCCCTCGCAGCGCGGAGCCCGTGCCGCTCCTAAACAGCGAAGTCAACGATCTCAACGCCATGGCGTTCAGCCCCGACGGCTCGTGGCTGGCGACCCTGTCCCACCCCGGCCCGGCCACGCTGTGGAACGTGGCGAGCCCGCGCTCGAGTGTGGTCGGCAGACAGAAGCCGCCCGCCACGACAGTGGCCTTCACTCGCGACGGGCGCCTCGTCGCCACCTCGGACGAGGGGGTCGTGAGAGTGTGGCCGCTCTCTCCCGTGGCGGAGGGTGGCGTGCGGGAGATCTGGTCGCGGCCGGGTGCCCTGGTCGGATGGAATCTGGACGTCGATCCCCGAGGACGTTTCGCCGTCGTGTGCGAGCGCTTCGCAGGCAAGGTCCTCGTCGTGCCGCTGGATGGGCCCTCCGCGGTGGTTCATCAGTTGAAGGTCGGTCCAGGCGGAGGACCGGCCGCGGGTTACTCCAATCTGGACCCCGCAGGAAGGCGGCTGGCCGTCGGGTATGTGGATATGGGCAACCCGGCGGCGGCCTCGGTCCGGATCCTGGACCTAACGACCGGCGCCGAGCGCAGCCTCGACGGCCACGCCAGGGGCGAGGACGGTTGCGAGAAGAAGGGGGGCGCGAGCGAAGGACTGGCGATTCCGTTGTGGCTTTCCGACGGGCGACTGGTGACGGACGGCGATGCGGGCCTCCGGGTCTGGGACCTCGAAGCGGGCACCAGCGGCCAGCTGCGACCGTGCAAGGTGATGGCGAGCGACGGCCTTCGACTGCTTGCCACCCCGGACTCCAGGACGATCTTCCGCCTCGATCCGGCGAGCACGACCGGCGAGGCCTCGACGCTGACGGCGTTCGACCTTCCGACGCGCACGACTCGCGAGATCCTCCCGCACGGGAAGAGGCTCGGGTGTATCGCCCGCGACGCTCGCGGCACCGCCCTCGTGACCGGGGGCATGGATGGCATCGTGCGCGTCGGGCCAATCAGCGGGGAGGAGCCGCACCTGCTCTACGGTCACACCGCGACGGTCAGCAGCGTCGCGGTCTCCCCCGACGGCCGCTGGATCGCGTCCGCCAGCGACGACGGCACGATCCGACTGTGGCCGATGCCGGACATGAGCAAGCCGCCGCTGCATACCCTGCCGCACGACGAGCTGGTCGCGACGCTGCGCTCGCTGACCAACCTGCGCGCGGTGCGCGACCCGTCATCCGACACCGGCTGGAAGATCGAGGTCGGCCCCTTCCCCGGCTGGGCGAAGGTCCCGGAGTGGCAGCCGTGATCTTGAGCGGCGATGGTTCCGGCGGGTCCGGAGCGCGAGCAACGTCGGGCTGAGTAGCCGGCCGGGGTCAGCGGCGCCGGCTCTTCGTAATGTCACTTGCACCAATCGACATTCAATGGTATTCATTTGCTGTCGGAGGTCGCCATGACGCAGGTCAGTGCACGATTGCCGGATGAGCTGGTCAAGCACGTGGATGTCGCGGCGCGCAGGCTGAAGCGCAGCCGCGCCGAGGTCATTCGGCAGGCCCTCGAGTACTACCTCGAGGATCAGGAGGATCTGACGTTGGGCCTCGAGCGGTTGCAAGACCCTGCCGATCCGCTGCTCGACTGGGATGAGGTTCGGCGTGGCCTACTCGGTCAAGATTAAGGAGAGTGCGCTCAAGGCGCTCGCTCGAATCCCAAAGGCCGAGAGAGAGCGGCTTGTCGAGGCGATCGACCGCCTGAAGACGGACCCGTTGGCGGGGGGCACGCTCAAGGGCGAGTTCTCCGGTCTCAGGCGGCTGCGGGTCGGCCGCTACCGAATCGTGTACGAGGTCGTGCGCGCGGAGCTGCAAGTGCTGGTGGTGCGGATCGCGCATCGTAGCGCCGCGTACCGCTGATCGCGCTCCGACGAGACAAGAGCCAGTGCCTGCCCGTGGCGTGATCGCTAGAACCTCAGGCCGACGTTGACCACGAACGTTCGCGGGGTCTGGTAGTCGGTCGGCTGGACGGCCTTGCCGAAGTCGGGCCCTTTCTGCCAGTTGTAGCCGTCGGCCTGACTGCACGTCGTGCCCTGCGGGCACTCCTTCGGGGTCTGGGTGAACGGGTCGAACCAGTTGAGGTACTTCTTGTTGTAGCGGGTGTACACGGTCACGTTCGGGTTGATCACCGCCTGGTTGTTGAACAGGTTGGTAACGCGCGGGTTCAGGTAGAGTTCGAGGCCCGCGAGCTTGAAGGAGAACGTCATCGCGAGGTCGGTCGAGCGCAGGGCGCCGGTCCGGTACGCGTCGATCGGCGTGAACACATACCACGTGAAATCCGGCGGCATCGCGTAGCCGGGGTTGGTCACGTAGGGGCTCACCGACACCCATTGCGACTGTGCAAAGTACGGCCGGCCCGACAGGTAGCGCTGGAGCAGGCTCACGTTCACCGAGACGACCTTGGCGCTCACGGCGTCCCAGGAGGCGTAGAGGTTGACCTTGTGGCGGTAATCGCCGGCCAGGTAGCCCATCGGGTTGTACCACCTCGGCTCGTGGTACTCGGGGTATGAGGCCACGGTGTCGGCATAGGAGTTCGTGTAGTTGAAGTCGTTGCCGTACAGCTTGGAGTAGGTATAGTTGCCGCCGATCTGCAGGCGCTCGCTCGCGCGGTAGTCTCCCTGCAGCAGCAGGCCCCAGTACTTGCGGTGGAGCAGCGAGCTGTCGTTCTCGATGACCGTCCTGTCGTACACGTTGCCGTAGGGATCCTCGCTGGTGCCGGTCGTCCGGTCCACCCGGGCCACGTAGAAGTCCTTCCACTTCCTGTTGATGTAGTCGAGGCGGACCATGCCCCGGCTGCCCAGGCGATGGGAGACGCCGGCCGTCCACTCGGTCGTGCTCGGCGACTTGAGGTCGTCGCCGATGAAGACCTGGTACCCGGGGACGTGCGCCCAGAACCACAGTTGCGGGTTCGCCATCGGCCCGCCGATGCTGTCGAGCCAGGCGAACACCTGCCGCAGCGCCTCGTGCGTCTCGACCTGGGGGCCGTCCACGTTGATCGGCGGACCTTCGTACAGGAAGTAGATGGAAGCGGGCTGACCTCCGACGGACTGGCTGTCGGCGATGCCGTTCTGGATCGCTGCCACGTACTCGGCGTAGCCGAGGACGACCTGCGTGTCGCCGTCGCCATTGGGGTCCCAGCTTGCGGACAGGCGCGGGCTCCACTTCGAGTCCTTCACCACCTTGGTCCCGGAGGCGTCAGTGCCGTCGTTCTTGTCGTAGCGCAGGCCGATGTTGAACGTGAAGTTTGTGTTCAGGCGCCAGACGTCGTTGACGAACCCCGACTCCGTCTTGAAGTGGGTGCCCCTGCTCAACTGGAATACCGGGAGGTAAATCATGAACGAGCTGTCCGGGACGACGACCGGGTAGTACTTCGCGCTCGTCCCGGTGCCGGCGATGATGACCTCGTCAGCCCACAGGAAGTACCCCGTACCGGACTGCCAGTTGTTGGACTTGCGCAGGTCGTCGAAGAGATCCGCGCCGAAGCGCAGGTCGTGCGAACCGACCTTCTCGGTCGAGAGGAACAGCGACCCCTTGGCGAAGACGTCGGTGTTGCCGCGGGTCTCGTGGCTTCCTGGGCAGACGGCGCAGAAGATCGGCGAGTTGTAAACAACCCAGTTGAGGCTGTCCCACACCGGGGTGCCGCGTTCCGGGTCGGTGTAGCGGGAGCCCGAGTTCAGCCACGTCATGTCGCGGCTCGAGTACTGCCCCTCGACGAAGAAGGCGTTCGAGAGCACGCCGCTGTAGTTGAGCGCGACGATGTCCTGCGGGATCTGCCGCGGGTAGGCGCTGTCCATGTCGTAGGCTGGAATGGGGAACACGTAGTTCGTCTGGTCGGTGTCCACGTGGAGGTACGAGCCGATGACCCGGTGGTTCGGGGTGAGCGAGAACGTCAGCTTGCCCTCGTAGCGGTCCTGGACCTGGGTGAAGTCGTACGGAATGCTCACCGGCGGGTAGGTCTGCGTCGAGGTCGTCTGCGAGGTGTGTCGGCCTCCGAGGAAGAACCACAGCGTGTCCTTCAGGATGTACCCGCCGAGCGTGCCCTCCCAGAGCTTGTCGAGGGCGTCGCTGCGTTCGATGGTCAAAGGCGTTGCCGCCGTCCACTTCGGGTTCGACAGGGCCAAGCGCAGCGAGCCGTGGAACTCGTTGCCGCCCGACTTCGTCAGAACGTTGACGACGCCGCCGGTGAAGCGGCCGTACTCGGCCGACACGCTGCTGACCGTGGTGGTGACTTCCTGGATCGCATCTTCGATATAGAGCGGGAGGAAGTTGCCGAAGAGGTTGTCAGCGGCGGCCGCGCCGTTGATCAGGTAGAGGTTCTCCGAGGGGACGGCCCCGGTGATCTGCTGCTGCCCCGCGTTGCCGAACTGCACCGTGCCTGCGGTGAGGTTCACATAGCTGGACACGTCGCGGTTGACCGGCAGGGTCTGGATGAGGTGCGACCCGTAGGTCGCGGCGTCGGTGGCGGTCGTCGAGATCGTCTCGAGGTTACCGGTCACGGTGACCTCCTCGGCCACCTTGGCCAGCGGCATCACGGCGTTCACCGTCGAGGCCTGGGCCGCCGAAACTCTGACCACCGTGTCCACTGTCTCGAACCCCTCAATCTCGAACCTGAGGGTGTAAAGGCCCGGCGGTAGCAGGTCGAGGATGTAGTCGCCGTTGATCGTGGTGTACGCGGTCCGGGCCCCCTGCTGGTTGGGCGACGTCGCCGTGATCGTGACGCCAGGAAGCGGCGCCTTGCCGTCCGTCACGGTGCCGGTCAGGGTGCCGGTCGGGATCCTCTGTCCGGTGGCCGCGCCCGCGAGCAGCAGCGCGCACACGAGCACGGCGGACACGTTTCTGGCTCTCATGGGGTCGTCCTTCCTCTGGCGGTCCGGTCGGATGGGATGTCGGCCTCGTGCCGATCGGATTCGCGGCCGCGCCAGCAGCGTCCCCCCGCTACCCGGGGAAGAGAGAAACCCGGCGGCAGACGCGGCACCACGCGAAAGACCATAGAAACCAATTCCAGGATTAAGTTTCTTTCAATATACGTCCCGCAATTGCAGATGGCAAGGTCATCCTTGACAGAGGGTTGAGTCTCCTGACCTACGGCCGGGACGGGGTCAGCCGCACGGCGAGCGGCCGCCACTCTGCCGTAGGAAGGCGGTGCGACCAGGCTTCAGGAGGGTTCGGTTCGGTGGTACCTCAACCGTTCTTCGACAGCCGGCGAAGCAGGTGGGAGAGCGCGGCGGCGAGCGCGTCGACGTCGGCCTCGTCGTTGTACGCCTGGATCGAGACGCGGAGGTACGAGCCGCCGTTCCATGCGAACGTCGGGACCTCGATTCCGAACTCGGCGAAGAGGCGGCGCTGCAGCGCTTCGTGGTCGCAGGGCGGCAGGGCGACGGTGGCCATCTGCCCGAACCAGCTGCCGGCGGCGGGGGTGAGCGGGGCAAGGCCGGTGATCGCGTTGATCCGGTCGCGGGCGGCGGCGGCGAGGTCGTGGCAGGCGCGTTGCACCTCCGGCCAGTCGTGCTCGGCCATGAACTCGATCGCCGCCGGCACCGTGAGGTACGCGGCGATGTCGCGCGTGCCCTGCCACTCGTGCTCATCCACGAAGCGGGACGGCCCCGGGCGGTCGCTGCGCCACCCCCAGCTGACGACCAGCGGCTCGAGCAGCGGCTGCGCTCCGGCCCTGGCGTACAGGAACGCCGAGCCCTTCGGCGCGTTCATCCACTTGTGGCAGTTGCCGGCGTAGAAATCGGCGCCGAGCGCCGCGACGTCGAGAGGGATCTGACCGGGGGCGTGGGCGCCGTCGATCACCGTGAGGATGCCGCGCTCGCGGGCGCGCCGGATCAGTTCCTTCACCGGCAGGATGATCGCCGTGGTCGAGGTGACGTGACTCAGGAAGAGAACCCTCGTGCGGCCGGTGACGCCTGACCACACCGCGTCGATGATCTCTTCCGCCGATCGGATCGGCAGCGGCAGTGGCCTGCGCACGTAGCGCGCGGCTCGCTTCTCGCACACGAAGGTCCACGTCCGGTCGAGGGCGCCGTACTCGTGGTCGGTCGCGAGCACCTCGTCGCCCGGCCCGAGGCGGAGGGAGCGGGCGACGGCGTTGAGGCCGGTCGTGGCGTTGGGCACGAACACGAGATCGTCCGGGCCGGCGCCGACGAACGCGGCCAGGGCGCCGCGGGCGTCGCGCATCAGCTCCGCGAAGCGCCGGCCGAGGAACTCGACGGGCTCGGCCTCGAGCTCGCGCTGCCACGCCTGGTAGCGCTCGAACACCGGGCGCGGGCACGCCCCGAACGAGCCGTGGTTCAGATACACCACGCCGGGTCGAAGGAGGAACAGCTTGCGCATCGACACGGTCCCCCGCACTGTCAGCGTACCTTTGGGCAGCCGTCGCTGCTGCCGATCGCAGAGGAAGCCGGCCGCATGACACCCTCCTCGGGCGCGGCGACGTCCGCTCGCCGCTGGGCCCGGTGCGCGCTCGCAGCGAGCCATCGACCCCACGATGACACGATAGAATAGCCCAGGCCGATGTTCAGCGAGAACGCACGCCGCGCCGTGTGGGCCGCCGCCATCGCCGCGGCTGCATGCGCGGTGGGGGTGGCGGCGTTGGCGGCCGGCCGTTCGGCCGGGCCCGCGGCGGACCCGGCGGGTACCGGTCGGAAGCCGGCGACCGCCGCGACGACGCCGGGAGGGCCGGGCGGGGCCGCGAAATCGCCGGGGCTGGGAACCGTGTTGCTGCTCGGGCTGCTGGCGGCGGGGGCGGTGGTGGCGGTCGCGGCCTGGCGACGCGCCGACGCGGAGCGGCGGGCGGCGGTGCGCGAAGCGCAGCGGTGGCAGGGGCTGGCACAGCGCCGGATGCGGGAGACGCGCTGGCGCGGCCTGGCCGACCACGCCGGGGCGCCGGTGGTGTGCCTCATCGCCCACCGTGTGGTGGGGGGGAACCTGCGAGCCGCCCAGGAGCTCGCCCGCGGGGATGCCGACCGGCTGCTCGGCAGCGACTTCATGACGTTCGTGGCGCCGGCCGATCGGGAGCGGGTCGCGGCGTGCCTCGGGGATCGCAAGGCGCGGGGCGGGGGGAGCGCCGCGGTCGTGGCGCACCTGGCGACCGACAACGGCCGCACCTTCGCCGCGGAGCTGACGGCGACCTCCGTGCACGAGTTCGACGAGGCGGTCGTGTACGTGTCGTGGCAGGAAGTGCAGCTCAGGCATCGGGCCGAGGCGGTCGTCGAAGCGATCGCAGCCGCCGTGCCCCTCATCCTGGTCGTGACCGACACCGTCGGGAACCTGGAGTGGACGAACGCGGCGCTGTTCGAGCGCACGGGGTACGAACCGCGCCGCTTCCAGGGACGCCCGCTCCTTCCGATCGTCGAACCGGCGGACCGGCGCGTCGTCACGGCGGCGCTGTCCAGGGCGCGGCGCGGCAACCCCGCCAGCGCTCAGGCGCGGATCCGCTGCGCGGCCGGCGACGCCCTGACCGTGGAGTTCCGGGCGCTTCCGGTGCGGGCCGGGTCGGGCCCGACCGGGGTCCTGTTCGTCGCCTCGGAGGTCGGGGGGACGCGCAACGATGCGCGCGACTTTCCCGCGGCCGCGCGCGACCGGGCGCTGTCGCAGCTCGGGACCTCCCTGGCGCACAAGATCAGCAACAACTTCCAGGCGCTGCTCGGAATCCTGGACGAGACCGGGGCCGGCGGCCAGGGCGCGGGGAGGGCCGCGGTGCAGCAGCTGGTGACGGGGGCGGTCGAGGATCTGCGCCGGTTCGTGTCGGTCTCCCGCAGCGGCAGCGGGGCGATGCGCCCGGTACGGCTCGGGCCTGTCGTCGGGCGGTGGCTCGGAAGAGCCGCTCTGGCCCTTCCCCCCGGGGTGCGCCTGACCACCCGTCGCGAGGTGGGGGACGACCGGGTGATGGCGGACGCCGCGCAGATCGTGCTCTGGCTCGACGTGAGCCTGGCGGCGGCGGTCGGCGCGATGGAACTCGGTGGAGCCGTCGAGGTTGGCCTGCGGGAGGGGAGCACGCCCGGGTCCGTCCGCCTGGTGTTCTCCGACACGGGAACGGCCCCCGCCGAGGACGGCGCGGAGGGAGGGCACGACCGCGAACACTTCGCCTCCCGCCGGACCGCCCAGGCACTGGCGGAGCTGATCGCCATGCGCCACCGGGGCCGCACCGGCGGGACACCGGCCGGCGCGATCGGCGGGCGCACCTGGATCGAGTTCCCGGGCCGGGCCGCGGTGGCGACGATCGAGGAAGAGCCGCCGGCGCGCCGCCGCGGGGGTGCGGTCCTGGTGGCCGATGACGAGGAGATGGTGCGCTCCTCCCTGGCGGCCGCGCTGCGGGCGGTCGGCCACGAGGTCGTGGAGGCCGGCAACGGTTGCGAAGCGGTGGAGAAGGTCCTGGCCGGTCCGGAGCGGTTCGCCCTGGTCGTGCTCGACCTCGTGATGCCGGTCATGGACGGGCGCGAAGCGCTGCGCCGCCTGCGCGAGAGCGTCCCGGGGCTCCCCGTGGTCATCTGCACCGGCTACGACCCCGCCGGGGACGACGTCCTGGCGGCCGCGGGCCTGCTCATCAAACCGTTCTCGCTCGACGAGTTCCTGGCCAAGGTGGCGGAGGTGACGGGACCGGGCGGCGGCGGCGCCACGGTGGTACCATAAGCCAGTGAAGGTTTACACGCGGACCGGCGATGACGGGTCGACTGGCTTGGGTGACGGTTCGAGGGTTTCGAAGGGGAGCCGGCGGGTCGGGGCGTACGGTGCCGTCGATGAGTTGAACGCCGTCGTCGGCGTCCTGCGGGCCGAGTCTGGGGCCGCACCCGCGGCGGCTGCGTTGGAACGGATCCAGGCGCTCCTTTTCGAGGTCGGCGCGTACCTCTCCGATCCCCGCAGGCGATTCGAACTCTCCGCCGACGTGGTTCGACCGGAGTGGTTGGAACGCTGGATCGACGAGATGGAGGGCGAGCTTCCACCGCTGCGGAACTTCGTGCTCCCGTCCGGAAGCCGCGCCGCGGCCCTCGCGCACCTGGCGCGCACGGTTTGCCGCCGGGCGGAGCGGGAGGCCGTGGGCCTGCGCGACGCCGGCGAGGAGGTCGGCGTCGTGATCCCGTTCCTGAACCGGTTCTCCGACGCGCTGTTCGTGTTGGCGCGCTGGTTGAACCTGCGGGCCGGGGTGGCGGACGCGCCTTGGCACGGCCGCGCCTGATCGCGACCATGGCGATCACCGGAACGTGCCGCGCCGTGTCGGAGGGCCTGGGAGTCGCATGACCACGATCACGCTTCCCGAGCGGGACCTCGAGATCCTCTCCGGTACGCTCGAGGAGAACTTCAAGTATCTGGCCGAGCGCCTGCGCGTGCGGGTGGCGGCCCGGGGCGATACCGTGTCGCTGGAGGGCGAGCCCGAGGCGGTGGCGGCGGCCGGCAAGCTGGTCGAGGAACTCGGCAAGCTCGTGGCGAGCGGCTACTCGGTGGGCAAGGAGGAGTTTCGGACCGCGCTGCGGGTGATCGAAGAGGACCCCGAGACCGACCTGGTCCAGTTCTTCACCGACGCCTCGATCCCCGATTCCGTCAAGCGTCTGGTCGTGCCCCGCAACATCAAGCAGCGGCTGTTCATCCAGGCGCTCATGAAGTCCGACATCGTGTTCGCGGTCGGCCCCGCCGGCACCGGCAAGACCTACCTCGCCGTCGCGATGGCCGCTGCGACGCTCGCCGAGCACCGGGTCAAGCGCATCGTGCTCACGAGGCCGGCGGTCGAGGCCGGGGAGCGCCTCGGGTTCCTGCCGGGCGACCTGGTCGAGAAGGTCAACCCGTACCTGCGGCCGGTGTACGACGCGCTCTACGACATCCTGGGGTACGACCGGGTCGCGCGGCACATCGAACGCGGGGTGATCGAAATCGCGCCGCTGGCCTTCATGCGCGGCAGGACGCTCAACGACTCGTTCATCCTCCTCGACGAGGCCCAGAACACGACCCCGGAACAGATGAAGATGTTCCTGACCCGGCTCGGGTTCCATTCCAAGGCGGCGATCACCGGCGACGTCACGCAAATCGATCTGCCCAACGAGCGCGGGTCGGGCCTGGTGCAGGCGCGACAGATCCTCGGCGACCTCCCGGGGATCTGCTTCTTCGATTTCGCCAAGGAGGACGTCGTGCGCCACCGCCTCGTGGAGAAGGTGGTCGCCGCGTACGAAGCCTGGGACGAAGCCAGGCGCAGGAACGGCGCGTGAACGGCAAGGACGCCAAGGAAGCCCGCACCACTGCGGCGCGGATCGCGGTGCGCCGGGGCGAGTTCGTGCAGCTGCGCCGGCGGTTGCTCGCCAAGACGTGGGCGTGGTACGGGCTCTTCATCGTCCTCGGGTCGCTGCTCGTGGTCCCCGGGCGCCCGAGCCGGATACCGCTGCTCAAGCCCGGCGAGATCGCGCCGTCCGACGTCGTCGTGGATCGCGACGTCGTCCTCCCGGACGCCGAGTCGACGGAGGAGAAGCGGCGGCGCGCCAGCTTCGAGGTGCTGCCCGTCTACGTCTACGACCCGGGGACCGTCGCAGCGCTCACGGACAAGCTCGACCGGGTGTTCCAGGAGGGCCGCAAGCAGCCCGGCGGCGACGACGTGGACCTCGCGCAGCGCCTCGGCGAGGTGGGATCGCTGGTGATCCGGCCGCACGAGGCGGCGGTGCTGCGCGCCGCGCACTTCTCGCCGGAGCTGCTCGGCGTGTTGCGCGAGGTGGTGCAGGGCCTGTACCGGAAGGGGGTGGTCAGCGACCGGACGGAGTTGCTGCACTCGGCCGATCGCGGGATCACGCTGCGTACCGCGGGAACGGGTGACGAACGGGTCGAGCTCGACGTCTACCGGTTCGTGGACGGCGGCGCCGGCCTCGCCGAGGTGGTGGAGCAGCGACTCTCGGGCGAGCCCTCGATCCCGCGCGTCTGGCGGGCGCCGCTCGCCGCGATGGTGGCGCGCGCGATGGTCCCGAACGTCGTGCTCGACCGGGGCCAGACGCTGGCCCGGCGGTTGAAGGCCGCCAGCTCCGTCGAAGAGGTGTCGGTGCGCCTGCCCAGGGGCAAGATCCTCGTCCGCCGGGGCGACGAAGTGAACGGGCAGACCGCGCGCCTGCTGGCGGCGCTCGCGGAACGCAACACGCCGACGCAGACCGCGCTGCCCCTCGGGGGCGCCGCGCTCCTGCTCGCCCTGGTCGGCGCGGCGTGGCTCTTCTACCTGCGCCGGCAGAGCCCGTCGGCGGACGAGGCGCGGGTCAGGTTCGGGGCGCTGATCGGCCTCACCTTGGCCACGCTCGTGCTGGAGCGGTTCTTCGCCTTCCTCGCGCGGGGGGTGGCCGCGAGCCTCGTGCGCGACACCTTCGGCCACGTCGAGATCTACCTGCCGGCGCTGCCGCACGGCGCCGGCCCGATCATCGCCAGCCTCATGTTCGGTCTCCCGGTGGGTGTGCTGTTCGCGGTCGGCCAGAGCGTCCTCGTGGCGCTCATGCTCGGGGGCGACGCCGGGGTCGCGGTCTACGCCTTGATCGCCGGGATCGCGGCGAGCTTCGCGTCCCAGCGCCTCAAAGAGCGCTACGTGCTGGCGCGGGTCGGCGCCGTGGTCGCCGGGGTGAACGCCGTCGCCGTGCTCGGGCTCGCGCTCTGGCACGGCAAGGTTGCGGACGGCTCGGTGCTGGCGGCGCAGGTGGCCTCCGCCGCGCTCGGAGGCGTGGTCGCGGCGGCTCTGGCGAGCTTCCTGCTCCCCGTCCTGGAGTCCGCGACCGGGACGATCACGGATATCCGGCTGCTCGAGCTCTCGAACCCGAACCTGCCGCTCCTCAAGCGGATGTCGCTCGAGGCTCCGGGCACGTTCCAGCACTCGCTGGCGATGGCCAACTTCGCCGAGGCGGCGGCCGAGGCGATCGGCGCCAACCCGCTGCTCGCGAGGGTGTGCTGTTACTACCACGACATCGGCAAGCTCGTGAAGCCGGAGTATTTCGTCGAGAACCAGCGCGGCGAGAACCCGCACGACAACCTCACGCCCTGGATGTCGGCCCTGGTCGTGTCGAACCACGTCAAGGCGGGACTGGAGTTGGCGCGGCAGTACAAGCTGCCGGAGCCGATCCGTGACGCGATCACCACCCACCACGGCACCAAGCTGATCCGGTACTTCTACTCGCAGGCCAAAGCGAAGGAGGACCCCGACCACGGCGAGGTGCAGGAGACCGAGTTCCGCTACCCCGGCCCGCGTCCCCGCAGCAAGGAAATGGGCATCCTGATGCTCGCCGACGCGGTCGAGGCGGCCAGCCGCACGCTGTCGGACGCCACCCCGGGGCGGATCCAGTCGATGCTCGACCAGATGGTCAAGAACATCCTCGAAGACGGCCAACTGGACGAGTGCGAGCTGACGCTGAAGGACATCGAGAAGATCGGGGCCGCGTTCTTCTGGGTGCTCACGAACGCGTTCCATCACCGCATCGACTATCCGGGCTTCGACTTCAACCGGAAGCGCCGTGGCTGAGCCGCGGGTGACCTTCCGGTGGCAGGTGCGGCCCGGGGGCCGGAGGACCGCGGCGTTGCGAGGGCTCGCGGTCGCCGCTCTCGAACGGCTCAAAGCGGGGCCGGTCGAGGTCGGCGTCCTGGTGTGCGACGACGCGACGATTCGGACCCTCAACCGTCACTTCCGCGCCAAGGACGCCGCGACCGACGTGCTCTCGTTCCCGGCGGGCTTCGCCCAGCCCGACGGGCCCGTCTACCTCGGCGACGTCGCGATCTCGCTGGAGACCGCCGGGCGGCAGGCCGCCGCCGCGGGGGTCGGACTCGACCGCGAGCTCCAGACCCTGCTGTTGCACGCGCTCGTCCACCTCTGCGGCTTCGATCACGAGACCGACGCGGGCGAGATGGCGGCGCTCGAGGCGGGTCTGCGGCGGGAGTTGCTGCGATGACGGCGCTGGCGCTGTGGTGGGCGAACCCGATCACCGCGGTGCTGACCGCGTTTGCGCTGCTCGGGCTCCTGGTGCTCGCGGCGACCGGAATGCTGGCCGTGGTGCGCCTGGGCGCCATCCAACTCGGGGGCCTTCTCGTGCAGCGCGCGACGCTGCTCCCGGGCCTACCGCGCCGCTCCGACGCGCAGGCGAGCGTGATCGTCTTCCTGCAGGCCGGGACCGGCCTCGTGCTCGTGCTGTTCTCGCTGGTCGCGGTCCGGGCGGGGCGGTTGGTGGGGGCGTCGCAGGCCACGCTGGTCGGTGTCCTGGCCGTGTGCTGGCTCGTCGCGGTGGCCGTCGGCCTCCTGCTTGCGCGCGGTGCGCGCGTCGAGCGCCTGGCCGTGGCGACGCTCGTGGCCATCCGCCCATGGACCGCGCTGTTGCGCCTCCTGGCGCGGTTCGAAGGCGGCGAGGACGCGGCCGGGGATGGCGGCGAGGAAGAGGTGGACGAGCACGAGGTCCAGGCGTTCATCGGCGCCGGCGAGGAGGCAGGGATCCTCGAGCGGGAAGACGCCGTCCTCGTCGCCTCGATCGTCGAGCTGTCCGACACGGTGGCGCGCGAGATCATGACCCCGCGCACCGACATGGTCGCGCTCCCGGCGGCCGCGGGGTTTGCGGACGTCGAGCGCCTCTTCGCCGACTCGATGTTCACCCGCATTCCCGTGTACCGCGAGACCCTGGACCGGATCGAAGGCGTGGTGCACGTCAAGGACGTGCTCCGCGCCCTGGCCGACGGCAAGGCGGGCGCCGCCGCCGACCTGCTGCGCCCGGTTCTCGTCGTGCCGGAGACGAAGCCGCTGCGCGACCTGCTGCGCGAGTTCCAGGCCGCACACCAGCAGATCGCGGTGGTGGTGGACGAGTACGGCGGCACCTCGGGGATCGTGACGCTGGAGGACATCCTCGAAGAGATCGTCGGGGAGATCCAGGACGAACACCAACGGGAGACGCCCGAAGTCGAGGCGGAGGGGAACGGCGCCTACCTCGTGGACGGCGCCGCCCACGTCGGGGTGCTCGAGGACCTCTTCGGCGCCGAGGTCGGGGAGGTGGGGTTCGACTCGGTGGCCGGCCTCGTGCTGGACCGGCTCGGGCACGTCCCCCGCCCGGGGGAACGCACGCTCTGGAACGGTCTCGACCTCGAGGTGGTCGACGTCGACCGCCGCCGGTTGCGCCGCGTCCGCGTCCGCCGCCACGGCGAGGGCGCCTCATGACGCGCTCCGGCACGGTCGCGCTCCTCGGTCGCCCCAACGCGGGTAAGAGCACGCTCGTCAACGCGCTGCTCGGCGAGAAGGTCGCGATCGTCTCGGCCAAGCCGCAGACGACGCGGCACCGCATCACCGGCGTCCTCACGGAGGAACGAGGCCAGGCCGTCCTCTTCGACCTTCCCGGCGTGCACCGGCCGTTGCACCGGCTCAACGTCCAGATGATGCACGCGCTGCGGGACACGCTGGCCGAGGTCGACCTGATCCTCGAGCTGTTCGACGCCGGCGCCGACCCCGGCGGGGGCGAGGAGTTCGTCGTCGGGTTGCTGGAGGGGATCGAGGCCCCGGTGGTCCTGCTGCCCAACAAGGTGGACCTCCCTGACGTGCCGGGCCGCCTGGCGGAACGCACCGGTTTCTATTCGGCCCGGCATCGCTACGCCGCCGTGGTGCCGATCTCGGCGCTCACCGGCGAGGGGCTCCCGCGGCTCAAGGACACGGTCTTCGGGCTGCTCCCCGAGGGCGAGCCTCTGCTCGACCCCTCGCTCACCACCACGCAGAGCGAGCGCTTCTTCGTGACCGAGCTGGTCCGCGAGGCGATGCTCGAGCGGGTGGAGAAGGAGCTCCCGTTCACCTCGACCGTGCACCTGCGCCAGTTCGAGGAGCAGGGCTCCGGCCCGGACACGCTCCTGCGCATCTTTGCCGACATTGTCGTGGACCGCGACAGCCAGAAGGGGATCATCGTCGGAAGAGCGGGCGCGATGATCAAGGAGATCGGAACCGCGGCCCGGGTGCGCATCGAGGCGTTGCTCGGCGTCAGGGTCTACCTCGACCTGCGGGTCAAGGCCCGGCCGGGGTGGCGCGAGGACCCCAGGTTCCTCTCCGAGCTCGAGCAGATGGAGGCCCCCTGGACCCCGCCCGACGGCGTGGAGGACGACGATTGAGCGTCACCGTCTTCGTGGCGGATGGCTGCCCGCACTGCGCGGCCCTGCTCGCCGACCTCCGCCGGAGGCGAGTGTCGTGCGAGGTCGTCGACCTCAGTCGAGAGCCGAGCAGGCTCGCCGAGTTGGCGGCCCTCACCTGGGAGCGGCGGCTGCCGGTGACGGCGGACCACGAGAGGTGCTCGATCGGGTTCGCGGGGCGCTCGAGTTCATGGGCCGAGCTCGGGCTCTCGCCGCCGCCGCGGCGATCCGGCTGACGCTCTCGGCTATACTTGAGTCGCAACGGGAGGGTGTTGGTGCCGACAAGCGGGAGTCCATTGCATGCAAAGGTCAAGCAGCTGATCATCGACAGGCTGCAGCTCGACGGGGTCGCGCCCGGAGACATCGACGATGCGGCCCCCCTCTTCGGCGACGGCCTGGGTCTGGATTCGATCGATGCGCTCGAACTCGTGATCGGAATCGAGAAGGTCTTCGGCGTCCGCATCCAGGACGAGGAAGTCGGCGCCAAGGCCCTGGCGTCGGTGAACGCCCTCGTTGAATTCATGCGGAGCAAGGGTGTCGTCGACGGAGCCTGACCCCCTTCCTCACCGCTTTCCGTTCCGGCTGGCCGAACGGGCGGATGAGCACGGACCTGAGCGGGTCGCCGTCGTGCTCGGTACCGCGGGCGGTGCGACCACCGGATCGACGCCGTGGCCCGCGACGCTCGTCGCCGAGGCCCTCGCGCAGGCGATTCTCGTCGTGACGCGGCCCGAGCGCGGCAACGCGCTGCGTCTCGTGGGCCTGAACGGCGTCGCGGTCTTCCAGCCGTTGACTCCGGGCGATCGACTCGAGGTCGAGGTCCGCGAGTTGGGGGCGTTCGGGGGGCTGCGGCGGTTTCGCTGCCGGGGCTTGTGCGGCGGCGGACTCGCCGCGGTTGCCGACGTGACGGTCTCAGGGTGACGGAGATGGGCCAAGCGGGGGAGCCAACGATGCGCGTCAACAGATCGGACGAGGGCGGGGTCACGGTCGTCGAGGTCGAGGGGACGATCAAGCTCGGCGAGTCGGCGCAGCTGTTCGCCAAGGAGCTGCAGGCGGTGTTCGACGAAGCGGCGGGAGGCGTCGTGATCGACTTCGCGCGCATCGATTACGTCGATTCCACGGGCATCGGCGAGTTGGTCGGATACCTGCAGCGCTTCACGCGGGCGAACCGGCGCGTCGCCCTCTTCCGCCCGCACCACCGCCTGGAGGCGTTGCTCAAACTCACGCGGTTGGAGACGATCTTCCCGATCTTCTGGGAGCGTGAGGACGCGCTGCGCTTCGTTCGCAGCGCCGGCGATTGATCACGCCTGCAGGACCGCGGGCGGTCCGGTGTGCCCGGCCGTTGCGGTGGCCAGGAAGGAACCGGGGGAATCGTCAGGTTAGTTGGTGCGAAAGGGGGGATTTGAACCCCCATGAGCTTGCGCTCACAAGGTCCTGAGCCTTGCGCGTCTGCCAGTTCCGCCACTTTCGCACGCGCCGCCGGGAGTGTACCCATGAGCGGTGATACTGTCAACGTTCGCTGCAGCGCCGTCAACGGCGCGGAGGATCGCAATGCACCGTAGAGAAATCGTCGCCGAGGTCAGGTCGGCGCGCGGGGACGGCATCACGGTGGCGCAACTCGAGCGCCGCCTCGCGGCCGCCCAGGGGCAGGACATCGCTCGCGGCGAGCTGACGGCGCTGCTGGCCGAGGCCGAGGAGCGCGGCGAGGTCGTGCGCGCGAAGGGCCGCGTGATGGCGGTGGAGTACTCGGACTTCTACGTCGGCGAGCTGCGGCTGACCTCCCGCGGGTTCGGAATCGTCCGGCAGGGCGAGCGCGACCTCCCCGACATCGTGGTCCCGGCCGACAAGCTCGCCACGGCGATGGACGGCGACCAGGTCCTCATCCACCGCGGCGCCCGTCGCCGGCGCGGGGCGCTCGTGCAGGACGCGCACGGCGAGGTCGTCCGGGTCCTGCGCCGGCGGCGCCCCACCCTGGTGGGCCGGTTCGTCCCCGACCCGCTCCATCCGTGGGTCGATCCCTACGCGCGCCGCGTGGGCGTGCACGTCGTGCTCGATCCCGTCCCGGCCGAGCTGCCGCGACCGGGGGAGTTCGTCGAGGTCGCGGTCGACGAGGTGCCGGGCGAGGGCCCGGTGCGCGGCCGTCTGCTGCGCACGCTCGGCGTCGCCGGGGAGAGCGGCGTGGACGAGGACGTGGTGCTGGCCGAGCTCGCCATCCCCGTGGAGTTCCCGCCGGAAGCCGAGCGCGAGGCCGCGGCGCTTCCCGACGGCGTGCGCCCCGAGGACGTCGAGGGCCGGATCGACCACCGCGACCATCCGGCGGTCACGATCGACGGGGAGACCGCCCGGGACTTCGACGACGCGATCGCGGCGTTCCCGGCGCGCGCCGATGCCATCGAGGTGTTCGTCCACATCGCCGACGTGTCCCACTACGTCCGGCCCGGCGGCGGCCTCGACGCCGCGGCGCGCGAACGCGGGACCAGCGTCTACCTGCCGGGGCGCTGCGTGCCGATGCTGCCGGAGAAGCTCTCCAACCACCTCTGCTCGTTGGTGGCCGACGAGGACCGTCTGGCGTTTTCCGTGCGGTTCCTCGTCACGTCCGACGGGGCGGTGGAGGGGTACCGCGCCGAGCGCAGCGTGTTCCGCTCCCGCCGGCGCTGCACGTATACGGAGGTCTTCGGTTGGCTCGAGGGCGGGGAGTTCCCCGCCGACGTGGGGGCCGGGGTGCGACGCTCGCTCGAGCTGCTCGACGTCGCGGCGCAGCGCCTCGGGCGGCGGCGGCGCGAGCGCGGCTCGATCGACTTCGACCTCCCGGAGCCGGAGATCCTGCTCGACCCCGAAGGGTTCATGACCGGGGTGCAGGCCGCTCCGCGCAACCGCGCCCATCGCCTCATCGAAGAGTTGATGATCACCGCGAACGAGTGTGTCGCGCGCTTGCTGGTCTGGGGGCGGCAACCGGGGCTCTTCCGCGTGCACGAGCGCCCGTCGGCGGGGCGGCTCGCGGACCTCCAGGCGGTGTTGCAGGAGTTCGGCGTGGCGCTCAAGGGCGACCTCGACGAGCTGCCGCCGCGGGAGCTCCAGCGCGTGCTCGACCTGATCGTGGGCAAGCCCGAGGAGCGCTTCCTGCAGGCGTTGGTGCTGCGCTCCCTCGCCCGTGCGGCCTACTCCCCGGCGTGCAAGGGCCACTACGCTCTGGCCACCGAGTTCTACCTCCACTTCACGTCGCCGATCCGGCGCTATCCGGACCTCATCGTGCATCGCTTCCTCGGCCTTATGCTGACCGGGGGGATGCTGCAGGGGGCCGAGAGGGCGCTCGCCGAGGCCGACCTCGAGGACCTCGCGCAGCACTGTTCGTTCACCGAGCGGCGGGCCGACGAGGCCGAGCGCGAGGTGGTCAAGTGGAAGCAACTGGAGTTCATGCGGGCGCACGTCGGCGAGGAGTTCTCCGGGCACGTCACCGGCGTCGTCGCGTTCGGCGTGTTCGTCCAGCTCGAGGAAGCGTTCGTCGAGGGCCTCGTCCACGTGGCGGACCTCAAGGACGACTACTATCGCTACGACGAGGGGGGACACCGTCTGGTGGGCCAGCGCTGGGGGCGCGTTCTCCGCCTCGGCGACGCACTGCGCGTCCGGGTGAAGGGGATCAACGAGGAGTTCATGGAGGTCAACCTCGAGCCGATCCTGCCGCCCAGCCGGAGCGGCCCGGAACGGACGCGGAGCCCCCGCCGGGTCCCCGCGCCGGACGCCGGGAACGTGCGGCCGCGTCCCGCCGGCGCGCGCGCGCGGCGCCGGCCCCGGCGGTCTAGCTGATCGTGGCCGACGGCAGGACGTAGCGATCGAGGGTCACGCCGGGGCTGCGGCTCATCCACACCGATTCGGCGAGGCACCGGGCGCCGGCGTCGAGGAGGTGTTCGACGCCGGCCTCGAACGACGCGGGGAGGAGGAGGTGGACGTCCCCGTCCGCCTCCCCGGCGGCCGCGAGCTGGAGCGCCCAGCCGAGGCCGGCGAGGGCGGCCTCGGGCGTCGCCGCCGCCACCGGACCGCACTGCCGGGGCCCGCCGTAGGCGTACGCGGCGATGCGCTGGCCGTCCCGCACCTTGGCGAGCCGGAGGCGGCGCTCCGTCATCCAGTGCTCGTGGTCCATCGGGCGGGACACCCCGCGCACGAGGCGATCGAGCCGCTCGAGGTCGGCGGCCCCCGCGCGCCTCTTGACCGCGTCCTCCGTCAGCTCGCTCCCGGGCAGGAACAGGGCGAGCTCACGGCCGAGGGCGCGCGCGGTCTCGGTCGCGAGCGCGAGGCGGTACACCGAGAAGCGGGCGCGCAACCCGAAGCGAAAGAGCAGGCCGTGCCACGGGGCGCCGCCGTGCACGACGGCGGCGCACTCGCCGGCGCCCGATCGCTCGCCGTACGCCAGGGCACGGCGGACGAGCTGCTCGGCCACTTCGCCGCCCTGGTACTCGGGCAGCAGCCACGGTTGCGCCAAGTTGAGCTGACGCGAGCGGACGAAACTGGGGGCGAAGCCGACCACCTCGTCGCCCACGCTGATGGTCAGGAAGCCGTCGCCGTCGTGGAGCGCGAGGTGCCGGAGGTCGAGGGCGAGATCGCTCGGGGCCTGGCCGCGGGCGATGACGGGCGCGGTGTCCTCCCATCCCGGGAGTGAGGCGCGCAGCTGCTCGGCCATCGCCACCAGCGGTTCCATGCCGACCCGCGAGACCGGCTGCACCTTCACCTTCCCCGTCATCTCAACCCCTTCTGCCGGCGGCCACGGACGTGGCCAGCGCACGGCGCGCCGAGGCCCGGATTGTAGCAGCGGGTGAGAGGCGGAATCTGAACGGTCGTTCATTGTGGCATAATACGAGCGGCGAAATTGGGGGGACACGATGCCTTACCACGCAACGACGGGAACGTTCCTCGGTGTGGCCGACACGGTCTGGTTCGTGCTGCTCACGGCGGCGGCCGTGGCGGGAGTGGCGTGGTCGCTCTCGCGCCGGTACTCCCTCATGATGGCGGGCCGGAGAGGCGTGGTGCTGGACCGCTGGGGGGAGCGGGTCCGCGGCGTGCTCGTCTACTTCCTCGGGCAGCGCCGGATGTTCCTCGAACCGCTGCCGGGAGTGATGCACGCGCTGATCTTCTGGGGGTTCCTCGTCTTCTCCGTGCGGTCGCTCTCCATGGTGGTCGAGGGGCTCACGAGCGGGTGGGAGTTGCCGTTCTTGCACACCTGGGCCGGGCACGCCTACCTGCTCACCAAGGACGTGTTCGCGGTCCTCGTGCTCGTCGGGGTCGCGATCGCCGCGTGGCGCCGCCTGGTCTCCCGGCCGGCGCGGCTCGAGTTGAGCTCTGACGCCTGGGTTATCCTCGGTTTGATCGCGGCGCTGATGGTGACCGACCTGCTGTCGGACGGAGCGCGGATCGCCGGGGGCTCGCCCGGGCCGTGGGCGTGGACGCCGGCATCGTCGGCCGTCGGCGCGTGGCTCGGGGGGACGTCGGCCGCGGCGTTGCACAGGCTCTACGTCGGGGCGTGGTGGGTGCACGTGGCGGCGCTCTACGTGTTCGCCAACTACCTGCCGTACTCCAAGCACTTCCACGTCTACACGTCGCTGCCGAACGTCCTGCTCAGGCCGCTCGACCAGCCCGGCCGCCTCGGCAAGATGGACCTCGAGAACATCGTCGAAGGTACCGCGCTCGGCGCCGCGAAGGTCACCGACTTGACCTGGAAGCAGCTCCTCGACCTCTACACCTGCACCGAGTGCGGCCGCTGCACGGTCGTGTGCCCGACCACGATCACCAAGAAGCCGCTGATCCCCCGCGACCTCACCATCGCGCTCCGCGACCACCTCAAGGCCTCCTCCGGCGAGATCATCGGCGATCCCGGGCGTGCCCCCGGCTCGCCCGCGCGGGAGCTGGCCGGGGACGTGATCGACCCGGAGGTCGTGTGGGCGTGCACGACCTGCCGCTGGTGCGAAGAGGCGTGCCCGCTGTTCATCTCCTACGTCGACAGGATCGTGGAGATGCGGCGGCACCTCGTGCTCGAGAAGGCCGAGTTCCCGCCCGAGGCGGAGCCGGCGTTCCGCGGCATGGAGGTCAACGGCAACCCGTGGCAGCTCGCGCCGGAGACGCGCGGCGACTGGGCGAAGGGGCTCGACGTGCCGGTGGCGACGGCCGGCGGCGAGTTCGAGTTCCTGTTCTGGGTCGGCTGCGCCGGGTCGTACGACGACGCGGGCAAGCGGACCTCGCAGGCGCTGGTCAAGTTGCTGCACGCCGCGGGGGTGAAGTTCGCGATCCTGGGCTCGGAGGAGCGCTGCACCGGGGATGCGGCGCGCCGGCTCGGCAACGAGTACCTCTTCCAGACGCTGGCGGCGGCCAACGTCGAGGTGTTGAACGCGCGCGGCGTCAAAAAGATCGTCACGAACTGCCCGCACTGCTTCAACACGCTCGCGCACGAGTACCCCGACTTCGGCGGGAACTACGAGGTCAAGCACGGCACCCAGCTGATCGCCGAGCTGGTCGCGGCCGGGCGGCTGCAGCTCACCGCGGAGGTGCGCCGCGAGCTGACGTTCCACGACCCCTGCTACCTGGGGCGGACCAACCGCGAATACGACGCGCCGCGCGCGATCATGGGCGCGATCCCGGGCCTCACGCTGAAGGAGGCGCCGCTGTCCCGTGAAAAGGCGATGTGCTGCGGCGCCGGCGGCGGGAGGATGTGGCTCGAGGAGAAGCTCGGGACACGGATCAACCAAACCCGGATGCACCAGTTGCAGGAGTCGGGCGCCGCGGACGTCGCCGTCGCCTGCCCGTTCTGCGCGGTCATGGTGGGGAACGCGCAGCAGGAGCTCGGGATGGAGAGCGCCCAGACCGTCGACGTGATCACGCTGGCGGCGCAGGCGCTCGGTCAGACCGGCGCGCGGCCGGCGGCCGACAACTGAAGGGCGAGCGGGTCCCGGCCGCCGCGCGATGGGCCTCCACCGTGACCGCCGCCGCCGAGTCGCCAGGGGCGGGGAGACGGTCGCCGCCCTGTTCCTGAGGCTCAAGGGCTACCGCATCGAGGCACGCAACTGGCGCTGCCCGCTCGGCGAGATCGACATCGTCGCCTGGGACGGCACAACCCTGGTGTTCGTCGAGGTCAAGACCCGGACCGGGACCGGCGCCGGGTCGCCCGAGGACGCCGTCACGCCGGAAAAGCAGCGGCGGATGGTGCGTCTGGCCCGGGTCTACCTGAGCCACCGCGGGGACGCCGCCCCGCCGTGCCGCTTCGACGTGATCGCCGTGGAGGGCCGGGGATGGATCCCGCGCCTCCGCCACCTCCGGGCCGCCTTCCGCGCGGACGGAACGACGTAGTCCGGTCGTCGGGCCCCGGGTGACACCGTCATCGCCCGATCCCGCGCACCCGAGGGGACCGGTTCGAGGCCGGGCCTGTGCGGTCCGGAGCCGCCGCGTCGTTTGTCCTGTTGGAGGTGGCGTGGCGAACCGCCCCCTCCGGGGAGGAACGGGGACACGGGAGCGCGCAGGCGATTCGACGGGTCGCTCGTACACGGGGCCGCCCCGTGGCCTCACGGGCAAGCCGCGTCGAGATCCAATCTAGCGCAACGAGGATGCGCTCGTTGCGGATCCCTCCGAGTTGCCGCCAGGAGATGCCCGGAGGAGAAAGGAGTCGCAAGGTGAGAGTCAAGGTGTCCGCAGGGAGGGTGAGCGCGGTGCTGGCGATCGCACCGGTGCTCGTGTTCCTCGCGGTGGGAGTGGCCCTCGCCGCTCCGCCGCAGGCCGTCACCAAGGTCGAGAAGGCCCCACCGGTCCTGAGGCAACCGGGCCTCGGCGCGCCGGTGCAGGTCCGGCCGGCGTGTGGCGCCGTACTTCACAACTATCCCAGGGTCCTCGACTTCGTCTGGAACGCGGCGCCGCCGTCCAACGGATATCAGGTCGAGGTGGACTGCTTCGACTGCCGTCAGGTGGGGCACTGGGACAGCGAGGTCGGGCCGCCGCAGCTCGTCTCGACGTCGGGCGCCACCACGGCGACGTTCACGTTCCCCGGCGACAACAAGGGGCGGTGGCGGGTCCGGGGGACGCAGACCGCCTCCGCGCCGGGGATGAGCGCCATCCAGGCCGGACCGTGGAGCCCGTGGTGCGCGTTCAGCTTCAAGACCGGCGGGACGCTCGGGCCGCCGCCCGGCGGGCCGGGCCAGAACTGCGGCATCAACCTCGCGTCGCTGAGCAAGAGCTCCGGCTTCGCGGGCGACACCTTCGAGATGAACGGGACCTGGGGCCCGACCCAGGGCACGAAGGTCCCGTGCATCAACAAGGGCGGGGAGAACCACCTCCAGGTCGTGGCCTGGACGGCGGCGAAGCTCACCGTGAAGATCCCGGCGGCGCTCGGCCCCGGCCTCTACAAGGTCGGCGTCTACTGCGAGGAGCTGCAACCGGGGATCACGACGTTCAGCAGCGGCTGGAAGGACTTCGAGATCCTGGCCCCGAAGCCGATGCCGGACATCACGAGCCAGAAGGGGATCACGATCGGCGGCGCGATCGGCGGCGCGGGCGGCAAGTTCGTGCCGTGGGGCGGGAGCGTCGTCCTCACCGAGGCCGACGCGATGCACGGCTCCCCCAACTCGGAGTGCGCCTTCAACCTGTCGTACGACATGGTGAACCTCACGGGCGTCCCGACGGGGCCGGCCAAGTTCCTCAACCGGGTCAGGGCGGACGCGAAGGTCGTCTCGATCCAGAGCATGCTGAGCCTGGCGGCGAACGAAACGAGGCAGATCAACACCCAGGCGTACCTGCCGATCGGGAAGCACACCCTGAGCCTTTGGCTCGACAACGACAACGACGTGGCGGAGACGCCCCCCAACGGCGAATCGAACAACGTCTTCCGAATCGTCTACGACCTCCAGGGCAAGTGCTACGAACCGTACAACCCGAAGCGGTGACTCGCCGCCGCTTCCGGCGCCGAAAGAACAGGGGCCCGCGACTGCGGGCCCCTTCGCCTCGCGCGCCGGCCGCTCTCGCTACGGGCGCTCGAGCAGGTAGGCGAAACCCATGCCGCCGCCGATGCACATGGTGACGATGCCGCGCTTGGCGTTGCGGCGCTTCATCTCGCCGAGGATCTTGCAGGTCAGCACCGCGCCGGTCGCGCCGAGCGGGTGGCCGGTGGCGATCGCGCCGCCGTTGACGTTGGTCCTCTCGGGGTCGAGGCCGAGCTCGCGGGTGCAGTAGACCGACTGGCTGGCGAACGCCTCGTTGATCTCGATGAGGTCGATGTCGGCGAGCGAGAGGCCGGTCTTGGCCAGCAGCTTCGGCACCGCCTTGGCCGGGCCGATGCCCATGACGTCGGGCGGGACGCCCGCGACGGCCCAGCTCTGAACGAACGCCACCGGCTCGAGGCCGAGCTCGGCCGCTTTGGTGTCCGACATGATCACGACGGCGCCGGCGCCGTCGTTGATCTGCGAGGAGTTGCCGGCGGTGACGGTGCCGCGCGGGTCGAACGCCGGCTTGAGCTTCGCGAGCGCCGCGAGCGAGGTGTCGGCGCGCGGCCCCTCGTCGGTGTCGAAGTCGAACTCGCGCCACGCGCCGTTGTCCATGGTGCGGACGTGCAGCGGCACGATCTCGTCCCTGAACTTGCCGGCCGCGATCGCGGCGGCGGCGCGTTGGTGGGAGCGTAGGGCGAACGCGTCCTGCTCCTCGCGGCCGATCCCGAACTGGCGGGCGACGACCTCGGCGGTGGTGCCCATCGAGGTGTAGGCGTTGGGAATCGCGTCGACGAGCGCCGGGTCGGCGATGATCTTGTTGCCGCCCATCGCCACCATCGACATCGACTCGACACCGCCGGCGACGATGATGTCGGCGTTGCCGGAGCGGATGACGTCGGCGGCCCAGGCGATCGATTGCGATCCGGAGGAGCAGAAGCGGTTGATCGTGGTGGCCGGAACCTCGACTGGGAAGCCGGCCAAGAGCGAGATCATGCGGGCGACGTTCATGCCCTGCTCGGCTTCGGGCATCGCGCAACCGAGCATGACGTCGTCCACCATCGCGGGCTCGAGCCCGGGCGTGCGCTTGACGAGCGCCTGGAGCATCGGCGCGGCGAACTCCTCCGGCCGAGTGTCCTTGAGGCTGCCCTTCTTGGCGCGGCCGATTGGGGTGCGGGCGTAGGAAACGATCACGGCTTTGGGCATTGGCAAGGCTCCCTTCAGTTCCGCAACGGCTTGTTGTTGATCAGCATGTACTGGATCCGCTCGATCGACTTGGGCTCGCCGAGCAGCGAGAGGAACGCCTCGCGCTCGAGGTCGAGGATCGCCTCCTCGGTCACGGCGTTGTTGATGGTCGTGTCGCCGCCGCACAGGATGTTGCCGACGTGGGTCGCGATCTTCTCGTCGTGCGAGGAGATCCAGTGGGTGATCTTCATGTTGTGGAGCAGTGTTTGGATCGTGGCCAGCCCCTCGCGTCCGGGCAGGAAGAAGGTGCGCGGCAGAGGCGGCCGGTACCCTTCCTCGGCCATGGCGATCGCCATCCGCTTCGCGGTCCACAGTTGCTGATCTTTGTTCATCTCGACGTGATCGATCGGCCGCAGGTACTTGAGCTCGCGGGCTTCCTCCGCGGAGGTCCCGACCTTCGCCATGGCGATGTCCTCGAACGCCTTGCGGATGAACGGGAGGTTCGACAGGATCGGCTCGTCGAGGCCGTCGAGGACGCGCTGGAGCATGAAAACGTGGCCGCCGCCCGCGGGCAGGAGGCCGACGCCGACCTCGATCAGGCCCATGTAGGTCTCGGCGAGAGCGCAGACGCGGTCGCCCGCCATCGTGATCTCGGCGCCGCCGCCGAAGGTGTAGCCGAACGGCGCGGTGACCACGGGCACGCGGGCGTAGCGCAGGCCCATCGTCATCCCCTGAAACTTCCGGATCATGGTGTCGATCGCCTTCCACTGCTGACTCATCGCCCCCTCGAGCATCATCAGCAGGTTGGCGCCGGCGCAGAACTGCTCCCCCTGGTGGTGGATCACCAGTCCGCGGAAATCCTTCTCCGCGATGCCGATCGCCCGGTGGACCACGTCCATGATGTCGTCGTCGATCGGGTTCATCTTCGGCTGCAGCGCCGAGTGGAATTCGACGCACGCCACCCCGTCGCCGAGGTCGACGACGGACGCGCCGGCGTTCTCGAACACCGCCGGCGTGCGGCGCTTGATCTCGCGCAGGACGAGGAAGCTCGCGGGCCGCGGCACCAGCCGGTAGCCCTTGCTGCGCGGGTCGTAGTACTCACGGCCGTCGAGGCCGTCGCGGTAGAAGCTTCCGGCGCCGGACTCCAGCATCTCGGGGACCCACGCCGCCGGCTCGACGCCCTCGGCCTTCATCCGCTTGACCGTGTCGGCCACGCCGAGCGCATCCCAGGTCTCGAACGGGCCGAGGTCCCAGTTGAAGCCCCAGGTGAGCCCGTGGTCGATGTCGACGATCGTGTCGGAGATCTCGCCGAGGCGGCGGGAGGAGTAGGCGAGGGCATCGCGCGTCACGCGCCAGGCGAACGCGCCGGCGCGGTCGTCGGCGTTGACCACCGCCTTGATGCGCGCGCCGGCGTCGTGGATCCCCTTGGCCTGCTTGAGCGACGGGGCGTCGAGCTTGGCCTTGGGGCGGTACTGGCCGGTCTGCCAGTCGAGGGTGAAGTCCACGTTCTCGCCCTTGGGGCCCTTCTCGCGCTTGAAGAAGCCGGCCTTCGTCTTGCGGCCGAGCTGCTTGTTCTCGACCATCTTGGTGACGAACTCGGGCACGGCGAACGCCGGCTGCCCCTCGTCGTCGGGACACTCCTCGCGCAGCGTGCGGACCACGTGCACCATGGTGTCGAGCCCGACGAGGTCGACGGTGCCGAACGAGGCGCTCTTCGGGCGCGCCAGCGCCGGCCCGGTGATCGCGTCCACCTCGTCCACCTGGTAGCCCATCTCGACCATCGCGTGCACCGTCGCCATCAGTCCGTACACGCCGATGCGGTTGGCGACGAAGTTCGGCGTGTCCTTGCCGAACACGACTCCCTTGCCGAGGAGGAACTGGCCGTAGTCGCTCATGAACGCGACGATCTCCGGGTCGGTCTCCTCGCCGGCGATCACCTCGAGCAGGCGCATGTAACGGACGGGGTTGAAGAAGTGAGTGACGAGGAAGTTCTTGCGGAAGTCGTCGGAGCGACCCTCGACCATCTGCTTGATCGGCAGTCCCGAGGTGTTCGACGAGACGATCGCGCCCGGGCGGCGCACCTTTTCCAGGCGTTCGAACACCTGCTTCTTGATGTCGAGGCGCTCGACCACGACCTCGACGATCCAGTCGCAGTCGGCCAGCTTGTCCCAGTCGTCCTCGAAGTTGCCGGCGGAAATGAGGGGGAGGAAGCGCTTGGAGTAGAGGAGGGACGGCCGCGACGTCCTGATGTTCTCGATGCCGGCGAGCGCCAGCTTGTTGCGGAATCGCCGGTCGCTGCGGGTGAGGCCGGCCTTCTCGTCCTCCGGTGTGAGCTGAGGCGGGACGATGTCGAGCAGCAGCACCGGCACGTTGGCGTTTGCGAGGTGTGCGGCGATCCCGGAGCCCATCACGCCAGCACCAAGCACCCCGACTTTGCGGATCTCCCTGCGCATGGATATCTCCTTTGCCCGTCCCGGCCGGCCAGCGGATCTTCATCCCCCCAAACCGCCGCGACTGAACGCCCGTTCATTGTGCCTCGATTGCGGCCGGCTGACAAGGGGCCGGGTCCGGCGCTCCCGCCGGCCGCGCCGCGACCGTACCCGGGCCGGGCCGTCAGAACAACCCGACGCCCCAAAGGTCGTGGATGTGCAGCATTCCGGCCACGCGGCCGTCCGGGCCGGCGACGATCAGCGACGTGATCCGCCGGGTCTCGAGCAGGCGCAGAGCGCCGGTCGCCAGGGTTCCGGGAGCGATCGTCACTCCTCCGGGGTGCATCACCTCGGCGGCGCTGCGGGCGAGAGGGTCGGCATCGGCCTCCATCAGGCGCCGGAGATCGCCGTCGGTGATCACGCCGAGGAGGCGGCCGTCGCCGTCCTGCACCGTGGTGATCCCGAGCCCCTTGCGCGACATCTCGTAGATCACGTCCTTCATCGGGGTGTCCGCCGCCACGCGCGGGACCTGGTCGCCGCCGTGCATCAGGTCCCCGGCGGTCAGCAGCTTCTTCCCCAGCTTGCCGCCCGGGTGGAGCTGTGCGAAGTCCTGCGGGTTGAAGCCCTTGCGAACGGATACCGCCATCGCGAGGGCGTCGCCCAGGGCCAGCGAGGCGGTCGTCGAGGCCGTCGGGGCGAGGTTCAGGGGGCACGCCTCGCGATCCACGCCCAGGTTGAGGTGGACGTCGGCATGGCCCGCGAGCGTCGAGGCGGGGTTGGAGGTGATCGCGATCAGGCGGTTGTCGAGGCGCTTGAGGTACTCCACGAGGCGGACGAGCTCGTCGGTCTCGCCGGAGTTCGAGACCGCGACGACGACGTCGCCGGCGGCGACCATTCCGATGTCGCCGTGGATCGCCTCGGCCGGGTGGAGGAACAACGCCGGCGTCCCGGTCGACGCCATGGTGGCCGCGAGCTTACGACAGATGATCCCGGACTTGCCCATACCGGTCCATACGACCCGGCCCTGGCAGGCGACGAGCACGTCGACCGCCTGCAGGAACGCTGCGTCCAAGCGGTCCCGCACGCGCAGGATCGCCTCGGCCTCAGTCGTCAGAACCTCGCGCGCCAGTTCGAGCGACATGCACCCTCCCGCGGACACGGCCCTCAGCCCCTGCATTCTAGCCCGTGACCGCGGCCGGACGCGTCCCGGTGGCGGAATGTCGCGCCCCGGCCGCCGCTTGCCGTCTGTAATGGGGCGGTGGTTTCTCACGGGTGCGGCGGCGCTGTTGGCCTGCCAGCCGGCGGCGGGCGCGGGGATGCGCGCCGTGCGGGTCGTGCTGCACGGGGCACACGCCGGCGCGGGCGTGCCGACGGAGGTGCTCCTCCCGGCCGGGTGGAGACCCGGCGAGCCGGCCCTGCTGATGGTCTTCCTGCACGACGGCTGGGGGAGCGAGACCTCCTTCCGGCGGCACGGTCTCGCCGACCTCGCGGCCGGGATGATGGAGGGCGGGGCGATCCCTGCGGTGGTCATCGCCAGCCCGCGCCACCGGGGGACGTTCATCGTCGACAGCCCGCGCGCCGAGATGGAGAGCTTCGTCGCCGACGACCTGGTGCCGGAGCTGGAACGGCGCTATCCGGGCGCCGGAGGCAGCCGGGCGCGGCGCTCGGTGTGGGGGATCTCGATGGGCGGCTACGGGGCGCTCAAGATGGCGCTCCGCCACCCCGAGGTCTTCGGCCGCGCGGCCGCGCTGGCGCCGTGGGTGCAGCCGCTCGCCTGGGATCGCTACGAGAAGGACCGCACCTGGTGGCGCAGGCGCCTGCTCGAGCCCGTCTTCGGCCGGAGCCGCGCGGAGAGCCGCTTCGAGGCCAACGACCTGTTCCGCATCGTCGCGGCCGCCGATCCCGGCCGGGTGCCGCCGCTGTACGTCAGGACCGGCTCGGCCGACAAGTGGGAGCCGGGCGCCGAGGATCTGATCGCCGCGCTGCGGGCGCGCGGCATCGCCGTGGACGCGGCCTCGATCCCCGGCGCCCGACACCGCTGGGCGGACTGGCGGCGCGCGGCCCCGGCGCTCCTCGAGTTCCTGACGCGGGACCGACCGGGCCGAGCGTGCGTATCATGGCCGGACGAGGCGGCGGCCGGCGGGAGCCGTGGGGGCGACCGGCGGCCGCGGCCGTGAGCGGGAGGAGCGTCAGGATGGCCGAGAGCAGGGGTACCGGGGGGGCGGACCTTTCCGCGCTGAGGATCGACGATCGCGACCGCACGCCGAAGGGCGGCGGGGCGAGGTGGCTCCTCGCCGCGGCCGCGGTCGTCGCGCTCGCCGCGGTGGCCGCGGCGGCGCTGGGGCTCTTCCGCGGGACGCCGGTCGTGGAGACCGCCGCCGCCAGGCCTGCCGGCCCCGGCGGCGCGGTCGCGCTGCTGAACGCCAGCGGCTACATCACGCCGCGCCGGCGCGCCACCGTTGCCGCCAAGATCACGGCGCGGGTCGTGGACGTGTACGTCGACGAAGGGATGCCGGTGGGCGAGGGCCAGATCCTCGCCCGTCTCGACGACGCCGACGCGCAGCGCCGCCTGGTTGCGGCGCGGACGTCGCGCGACGCGACCGCGGCCCAGGTCGCGAGCCTCGAAGTGAACCTGGCCAACGCCGAGCGCGAGCTGCAGCGCCAGCGCGACCTCGAGCGCGACGGCGTCGCGACGGTGCAGGCGCTCGACCAGGCGCGCACGAGCGCCGAGAGCCTGCGCGCGCAGATCGACGCCGTGCGCGAGCAGGTGCGGGCCGCCGATGCGCAAGTGGGGGTGGCGGTTCAGGACGTGGACAACTGCACGGTGCGGGCGCCGTTCGCCGGCATGGTCGTGTCCAAGGACGCGCAGCGCGGCGAGATGGTGTCGCCGGTCTCCGCCGGCGGCGGGTTCACGCGCACGGGGATCGCCACGATCGTGGACATGGCCTCGCTCGAGATCGAGGTCGACGTGAACGAGTCGTACATCGCGCGGGTGGTCCCCGGGCAACGCGTGGACGCCGTGCTCGACGCCTACCCGGAGTGGCACATCCCGGCGAAGGTGCGGACGGTCATCCCGACCGCCGACCGGCAAAAGGCCACGGTGAAGGTGCGGATCTCGCTCGACAAGCTCGACCCCAGGATTCTGCCCGACATGGGGGTGAAGGTTTCGTTCCTTGCCGACGAGGCCCGCGGCGCCAAGGCGTCCACCGCCGTGCTGGTCCCGAACGCCGCGGTGCGTCAGGCCGACGGCCGGAACGTCGTGTTCGTGGTTCGCGATGGCGTCGTGGAGCGGCGCGCGGTGAGCGTCGGAGCGGCGGCGGGCTCGAACGTCGAGGTGACGGCGGGCGTCGCGGCCGGCGACGAGGTCGTCGTCAGCCCGCCCGCGAGCCTGAGGGACGGGGAACGGGTGAAGGTGCGATAGACGGGAGGTTCGCAGCGGGGGTGCGGCGGCGCACGGTCCGCCCGGACGGAGGTCGGTATGGTCAGAGTGGACGGCGAGGGGAACGGCGGCGGTCTCATCCGGGTACGCCACCTGGACAAGAAGTACCGGCGCGGCAGCGAGGAGATCGACGTCCTGCAGGGCCTCAACCTCGACGTCGAGCAGGGCGAGTTCGTCGCCTTCATGGGTCCGTCGGGGTCGGGTAAGACCACCCTCCTGAACCTGCTGGGAGGGCTCGACCTGCCGACGTCGGGGAGCATCACCGTGGCGGGCGACGAGATCACGCACATGTCCGCCGCCAAGCTCACCGCATGGCGAGCCCGCCACGTCGGCTTCGTATTCCAGATGTACAACCTGATCCCGGTGCTCACGGCGTTCGCCAACGTCGAGCTGCCGCTGCTGCTCACGAGACTCTCCAAGGCCCAGCGGCGGCGGCACGTCGAGGTCGCTCTGGGCGTCGTCGGCCTGCTCGACCGGATGGACCATTACCCGCGCCAGCTCTCCGGCGGCCAGGAGCAACGCGTCGCGATCGCCCGGGCGATCGTCGCCGACGCGACGTTCCTGCTCGCCGACGAGCCGACCGGAGACCTTGACCGCAAGAGCGCCGACGAGATCATGGAGCTGCTCGGCCGCCTCGTGCGCGAACACGGCAAGACCATCCTGATGGTCACGCACGACCCCCGCGCCGCGGAGCGCGCCGGGGTTGTGCTCCACCTCGACAAGGGCGCCCTGGTGGAAGGCTCCGCCGCCGCGGGGATCCCGGCATGAGGTTCGTCGGGCTGGTGTGGGCGAACCTGGCGCGGAAGAAGCTGCGCACGACGCTGACGGTGGGGTCGTTCGCGGTGGCGCTCTTCCTCTTCGGCGTCCTCGTCCCGATCCGCGGCGCGTTTTCCGGCGGGACGGACGTCGCCGGGGCCGACCGGCTCACGGTGATCAACAAGACGTCGCTGATCATGCCGCTGCCGTTCTCGTACCGCGACCGGCTCCTGGGGGTGCCGGGCGTGGCCGCGGTGACGTTCGCGACCTGGTTCGGCGGCGTCTACCAGGACGAGCGCAACTTCTTCCCGCAGTTCGCGGTGGACAAGGACACGTGGTTCGACGTGTACTCGGAGTACGTGGTTCCGAAGGAGCGGCTCGCGGAGTTCCTGCGCGACCGGCAGGGGTGCCTCGTTGGGCGCTCCCTGGCGAAGCGCTTCGGGTGGAAAGTCGGGGACCGCATCCCGTTGCGCGGCGCGATCTTCACGGGGGCGTGGGAGTTCAACCTCGACGGCATCTACGATGGCAAACGGCCGGACGTGGACACGTCCCAGATGCTGTTTCGCTACGACTACCTCGAGGAGCAGCGCCAGTTCGGCAAGGGCACGGTCGGCTGGTACGTCGTCAAGCTCGCGAACCCCGACGACGCGGTGCGGGTGGCGGCGGCGATCGACGACGGTTTCGCAAACTCTCCGTACGAGACGTTGACGCAGACCGAGAAGGCGTTCGCGGCGTCGTTCGCGAAGCAGATGGGGAACATCGGGCTTCTCGTCATGACGATCGGCGCGGTGGTGTTCTTCACGCTCCTGCTGGTCACCGGGAACACGATGGCGATCGCCGTTCGCGAGCGGACCGGTGAGCTCGCGGTGCTCAAGACCGTGGGGTTTTCGGACCTGGGCGTCCTCGGTCTGGTTCTCGGCGAGTCGGTCCTCATCGCCGGACAGGGTGGGGCGCTGGGTCTGGCGCTCGCCAAGCTGTTCACCCTCGGCGGCGACCCGACCCGCGGCATGCTCGCCTCGTTCTACCTGCCGTGGAGCTCGATCGGGCTCGGGTTCGGCCTGGCCCTCCTCGTCGGCGCCGCCGCAGGCGCGCTGCCGGCGATCTCGGCGATGCGGCTCGGGGTCGTGGACGCGCTGCGGAGGGTATGAGCGATGGCGATCCCTTTCGCCTACAACGTCCGCAGCGTCTTGCAGCGCTGGACGTCGGCGGTGGTGGCGGTGCTCGGCATCGCCGGCACGGTCGGCGTGTTCGTGGCGATGCTGGCGATGGCGCACGGCTTTCAGGCCACCCTGGTCGCCTCGGGCTCGCCGCGCAACGCGATCGTGCGGCGGGCGGGCGCCGATTCGGAGATGGTCAGCGCGGTCACGCTCGATGAGCTCCGCGTCGTCGAGGACGCGCCGGGCGTGGCCCGCGACGCGCGCGGGCCGCTCGTGTCCGGGGAGGTCGTCGTCATCGCCGGCTTCCGGCTCAAGTCGAGCGGGACCGTCGCCAACGCGCAGGTGCGGGGCGTCTCGGCGAGGGCGCTGCAGGTCCGCGACAACGTCAAGATCGTCCGGGGCAGGTTCTTCGAGCCCGGCCTCGCCGAACTCGTGGTCGGGCGCAACGCGATCGACACCTACGCCGGCTTCGACCTCGGCTCGACGGTCCGATTCGGCGGCGGGACGTGGACCGTCGTCGGGGCCTTCGACGCCGGCGGCAGCGCCTTCGACTCCGAGGTCTGGTGCGACGCCAATGTCCTCAACCAGGTGTACAAGCGGCCCGGCAACGTGTTCCAGTCGGCGACGGCGCGCCTGACCTCGCCGGCGGCGTTTGCGGCGTTCAAGGACGCGCTCACGGCCGACCCGCGGCTGTCGGTGCAGGTCGAACGCGAGACCTCGTACTACGAGCGCCAGTCCCGGGCCCTGACGCGGCTCATCCGGGTGCTGGGCTTCCTGGTGGCCTTCGTGATGGGGGTCGGCGCCGTGTTCGGCGCGCTCAACACGATGTACTCGGCGGTGGCTGAGCGCTCCCGCGAGATCGCGACGATGCGCGCCCTCGGCTTCGGCCGCGCGGCGGTGGTGCTCTCGTTCCTCTTCGAGTCGCTGTTCATCGCGCTCGTGGGCGGAGTGGTCGGGTGCATCGCGGTGCTCCCGGTCAACGGGCTCACGACCGGCACGATGAACTGGCAGACGTTCTCGCACCTGGCTTTCGCATTCCGGGTCACGCCGGCGCTGCTCGCCGACGGGATCGTGTTCGCCCTCGTCATGGGCCTCGTCGGCGGCGTCCCGCCCGCCATTCGCGCGGTGCGCCGGCCCGTCGCGTCGGCGTTGCGGGACCTGTAGGCGGCGCGAGGCGGGCCTTCAAAACCTCGTCCCCAGGCCGATCCAGACGTTTGGCCCGGTGAAGTCGGCGTCGGCGGTCACCCGCGGCGCCGGAGCGAGCGCGCCGCTGGCGGGGACGGTGTGCGTCATCCTCGCCCAGACGTACGCCGCGCCGACCTCGACGTACCACGGGCCCGTGCGGGAGAGCGGCACGTCGGCCCCGAGACCGGCGGAGAACGTCGGGAACCAGCCGTCGTTGTCGACGAGCAGGTCCTGGTCGACGTAGTCGTTGGCGAGCCTCAGGGTGGTCCGGTCCTTCTCGTAGCCGACGCCGCCGCCGCCGTACAGGAACGGGACCACGCGCGTGCACGCCGGACAGGGGAGGTAGTGAGCGACGAGGTAGAGGTCCGCGTACGCGCTGTACCGCTGCTCGAACGCCAGGCGCGCCGGGCCCGCCTCGGTCGCGACCGTGGCGCTCCCCTTGATGGACCCCTGGCTGTAGTCCACCTGCAGGCCGAGCTTCCAGCGGGGCGAGACCCGCTTGAACAGCTGCGCGCCCACACTGAGGTTGGCGACGTCGCTCCAGTCGTCGAAGCGCGTGCCGAACATCGCGTTGATCTGCTGGATCTGGGCGTTGGTGACGCTCTGCTTCGGCCAGGCGTCCTGCACGTACACCGTGAAATAGAACGGGTTCGCGTCATCGGCGGCGCGCGCGGGAACGGCGGCGGCCGCGGCGGCGCCGAGGAGGAGCGCCCAGACGCAACGTTGGGTGGCGGCGACGGACTTCGCCGGACGGGGACGAACGGCCACGATCCACCTCCATCTTGAGATTCGCGCGACGGTCACTGACGATATGGTAAGGCCGGACCGGCCGGGAGGCAAACGACGGCGCGGCCGGCGCCGACGGGTGTGGTTGCCGCGCTCGGGTCGGACTGGTAGCATGCCGCGGGCTGTGCTGCAGCCCGCCTATGGCCCATGAGACGCTGCTGATCCTCGACTTCGGCTCCCAGTACACCCAGCTCATCGCGCGCCGGGTGCGCGAGCTGGGCGTTTTCAGCGAGATCCGGCGCGGCGACGCGTCGGCCCGCGAGATCGAGCGCCTCGCCCCGATCGGGGTCGTGCTCTCCGGCGGACCCGCCTCGATCTACGAGGATGGCGCCATCCGCCCCGACGCCGGCGTGTTCGCGCTCGGCGTGCCGGTGCTCGGGCTGTGCTACGGGCAGCAGGCGATGGCGCAGATGCTCGGCGGGCAGGTCGAGCCGGCGGGCAGCCGCGAGTACGGCGCCGCCGAGCTGGATGCCGAGCTGACGTGCCCGCTGTTCGCCGGCACCCGGCCGACGCAGCGCGTCTGGATGTCGCACGGCGACCGGGTCACGCGCCTGCCGGCCGGGTTTACGGCCGTCGGCAGGACGGACAACGCGCCGGCGGCGGCGATGGCCGACGAGACGCGCCGTTTCTACGGGATCCAGTTCCACCCCGAGGTCAACCACACCGAGCTCGGCCGGCGGATCCTCCAGAACTTCGTCGACATCTGCGGCGCCCGCCGGGACTGGACGGCGGCGGAGATCCGCCGCGACTCGGTGGCGCGGATCCGCGAGCAGGCGGCCGAGGGCCGGATCATCGTGGCGCTGTCCGGGGGCGTGGACTCCTCGGTCACGGCCCTGCT
Source organism: Acidobacteriota bacterium (assembly GCA_004298115.1). Lineage (GTDB taxonomy): Bacteria > Acidobacteriota > Thermoanaerobaculia > Thermoanaerobaculales > Thermoanaerobaculaceae > RBG-13-68-16. The sequence goes on along the minus strand of SCRJ01000140.1, from coordinate 51,738 downwards.
GTGCCGCGAGGCGGTGGGGGAGCGGACCGCTCCGATCTTCGTCGACACCGGGCTTCTCCGCCTGGACGAAGGCGACAAGGTGCAGGCCAGGTTCGCCGCGTTCGGGCTCGCGGTCGATCGGGTCAACGCGGCCGCGCGGTTCTTCACCGCGCTGGCCGGAGTCGAGGATCCGGAGGAAAAGCGCCGCCGCATCGGCCACGAGTTCATCGCCGTATTCGAGGAGGAGGCGAAGCGGTTCCCGGACGCGAGGTTCCTCGCCCAGGGCACGCTCTACCCCGACGTGATCGAGTCCACCTCGGTGCGCGGGCCGTCGGCGACGATCAAGACGCACCACAACGTCGGCGGGCTCCCGGACCGGCTCGGGCTCGCGCTCGTGGAGCCGCTGCGCGACCTGTTCAAGGACGAGGTTCGCCGCTTGGGTGAGGCGCTCGGGCTGCCGCAGGAGTTCGTCTGGCGACATCCGTTCCCGGGCCCCGGCCTCGGCGTGCGCATCCTGGGTGAGGTGACGGCCGAACGGGTGTCGCTGCTGCAGCGGGCGGACGCGATTTTCATGGAGGAGATCCGCGCCGGGGGGCTGTATCGCGAGGTCGCCCAGGCGCTCACGGTGCTCCTGCCGGTGCGCAGCGTCGGCGTCATGGGCGACCAGCGCACGTACGAAAACGTGGCGGCGCTGCGCGCCGTGACGACCGAGGATTTCATGACGGCCGATTGGTACCGGTTCCCGCCCGACGTGCTCGACCGGGTGGCGCGGCGGATCGTCAACGAGGTGCGAGGGATCAACCGGGTGGTGTACGACGTCACCTCGAAGCCCCCGGGCACGATCGAGTGGGAGTGATGCAGTCGTGGACCGTGGACCGTGGACCGTTGTCCGCTCAACGAGCGGGGAGTGTCTCCCGCGGGCGGGTCGTCGGTGTCGGACCACGGACCACTGACCAAGGATAACGGAGTTAAGCCGCCGGTTCAGCCTTACCCGGCGGAGCAGCTCGGTACGCCATGCCGAGCCCCGGCGTTCTGGAGACGCCGGCACCTACAGGAGGTGGATATGGCGAAGCGTAAGGTCGTGATCATGGGAGCCGCGGGACGGGACTTCCACAACTTCAACTGCCTCTTCCGGAACAACCCGGAGGTGGAAGTGGTGGCGTTCACCGCCACCCAAATCCCCGACATCGAGGGTCGGGTGTACCCGCCGTCGCTTGCGGGCAAGCTGTACCCGAAGGGGATTCCGATCTTTCCGGAGAGCGATCTCGAGAAGCTGGTCAAGGAGAACGCGATCGACGACGTGTGGTTCTCCTATTCCGACGTGCCGCACCAGTACGTGATGGACAAGGGCAGCCACGTCATCGCCTGGGGCGCGAACTTCGGCGTCTGTTCGGTGCAGCGGACGATGATCGCATCGACCAAGCCCGTGATCGCGATCTGTGCCGTGCGCACCGGCGTCGGCAAGTCGCAGACCACCCGCTACGTGTCGCACATCCTCAAGGCGATGGGGAAGAAGGTGGTCGCGATCCGCCACCCGATGCCGTACGGGGACCTGGCGAAGCAGGCGTGCCAGAGGTTCGAGACGTACGCCGACCTCGACAAGCACGAGTGCACGATCGAGGAGCGCGAGGAGTACGAGCCGCACATCGACAACGGCTTCATCGTCTACGCCGGCGTCGACTACGAGATGATCCTGCGCGAGGCGGAGAAGGAAGCCGACGTGATCCTCTGGGACGGCGGCAACAACGACACGCCGTTCTACAAGCCGGACCTCATGGTCACGCTCGTGGACCCGCACCGTCCCGGGCACGAGCTGACGTACTACCCGGGCGAGTCCAACTTCCTGATGGCCGACCTGCTGATCATCAACAAGGTGCAGACGGCCGACCCCGTCAAGGTCGAAGAGGTGCTGGAGAACTGCAAGAAGTTCAACCCCGGCGCGCGCACGATCAAGTGCGCCTCGAAGATCACCGTGGACAAGCCCGAGCTGATCAAGGGCAAGCGCGCGCTGGTGGTCGAGGACGGCCCGACGCTCACGCACGGCGGGATGACCTACGGCGCGGGGTGGTTCGCGGCCAAGAGCGCGGGCGCCTCCGAGATCGTGGACGCCAAGCCGTACGCCGTCGGCACGATCGCCGCGACCTACAAGAAGTATCCGAACTCCGGAGCCATCCTGCCGGCGATGGGGTACTCCGACGGGCAGATCGCGGACCTCGAGGCGACGATCAACGCGACTCCCTGCGATGTCGTGGTCGAGGGCACGCCGATCGACCTCACCCGCATCCTCAAGACCAACAAGCCGATCGCCGAGGTCACGTACGAGCTCGAGGAGATCGAGCCGGACGTCATCGAGGGGATGGTCCGCAAGGTGGTGAAGTAGAGAGCCGTCGTCAGTGGTCCGTGGTCGGTGGTCCGAAGGGGCGGAGGTTCTCTCCGCCCCTTTTCTCATGATGGGCCGACGGCCCGGCGGCGGCTGCACTGGTACGCTGGGACGGGAGGAGGTGCGCCATGCCAACAGTGGGGAGGCCCGAGGCCGGAGAGTACGCGCTTTACTTCGAGCGCTACGTCGCGCTGGTGCCCGGGGAGGACCCGGTTGCGGCGCTGGAGGAGCAGGCGACGACGGCGGGCCGGATGCTGCGCGGTCTGTCGGAGGCGGGCGCCGGTTTCCGCTACGCGGCCGGGAAGTGGAGCGTTCGCGAGGTGGTCGGACACTGCGCCGACGCCGAGCGGGTGTTCGGCTACCGCGCGCTCTCGTTCGCACGCGGCGAGAAGGCGGCGCTGCCCCCGTTCGACGAGAACGAGTTCGCCCGCCTCGCGGGTCACGACGGCGTCGCCCTGGCCGAACTCCTCGACGAGTTCGCGGCCGTCCGCGCGGCCACCCTGCACTTGCTGCGGCACCTGCCCGCGGCGGCCTGGCAGCGAAGGGGGGTCGCGAGCGGGAAGGAGATCTCGGTGCGGGCGATCGCGTTCGTGATGGCCGGCCACGTGGAGCACCACGTCGCCATCCTAAGCGAGAAGTACGGCGTGCCGCCGCGCGGATGAAGCGCCGGGATCCCGGCGACCGGCCCTTGCCCGGTCGATTCATTCCGGGCTCCGAGGCCGATCGGATCGCGGTCCCGTGGACTTGACAGTGGCGGGGGATGCGGTTACGTTATTGTTAGGACTTTCACATGAGAGGCAGGCGGCGCGAAGCCCGCGAATGACGGTCCCCGGCCGTTTGGGGCGCCCGCGGACCCCTGACTCGCGCCGGCTGTAGCCTCCGGGCCTTGTCGCAAGGAACGAGGTCACGGGAACGCCGGGAGCGGGCGTGCGCCGGGCGCACGCGATCCGCGGCCGCCGGCGGGTGACCGGCCGGGAGGGGAAGGCAGTGGACCCTGTCCTCACCACCTGCCCGTTTTGCCCCTGCGGTTGCGGTTTCTACTTGCTTGCCAGAGAGGGAAGGACGGAAGGCGTCATCCCCAGCGCGAGCGACCCGGTGTCGCGGGGGAGGCTGTGCGCCCGCGGTTGGGCGAGCCACGAAGCGCCGGCGTGGGGCGAACGCCTCACCGAGCCGTTGCTGCGCCACGACGGACGGATGCGTCCCGTCTCCTGGGAGACGGCGCTCGACGCGGCCGCCGGGAGCCTCGCCGCAATGCGGCGCGCCGGACGGACGATCGGCGTGCTGGGATCCGCGCGCGCCACCAACGAGGAGAACTACCTCGCGGTGCGGATGGCGCGAGGAGCGCTGCAGACCCCGCACGTCGGCACGTGCCTGTCGCCGGCCTATCAGCCGCTGCTCGACGGCCTCCACGACGTCACCGAGCGGCATGCGGGGAGCGGCGGGGTGGCCGACCTCGAGGGGTGCGACGTGATCGTCCTGGTCGAGGGCGACGTGGCCGTGACCCACCCGCAGGTCGCGGGCGCGATCGTCCGCGCCCGGAAGGCGGGGTGCCGGCTGGTGACGATCGGCGCCGTCGCCTCACAGATGACGAGGCTTGCGACGTTGGCGATCGCCGCCCCACCCGGGCGCGAGCGCGCGGTGACGTTCGAGCTTGCGGCGGCGGCGCTCGCCACCGGGCGGCTCGACACCGCGACGATCGTCGCCGCCGGCGAAACCTTCGACGAGCTGCGCCGCAGCCTTGCCGGGGTCGAGGTGAGCAAGGCGGTGGCGCGCGCCGCGGGGTGGTACGCACAGGCGCAGCGGGCCGGCATCGTGGTCGCCCCGCTGGTGGGGGACGCGACCGACCTGCGGCGGCTCGCCGGCGACGTTGCCACGTTGGCGGCGGCGACCGGCCACCTGGATCGGGACGGGAGCCCCTTGCTGATGCTGCCGGCGCGCGGCAACCTGCGGGGCGCCTGCGAGGTCGGCGCGTCGTCGGCCTTCCTGCCGGGGTTCGCGCCGTTGTCCGACGAGAAGGCCGCCAGCCGTCTCGAGGGCGTCTGGGGCGTGCCGCCCGCACGTGAGACGGGGCTGGACGCGACCGCGATGCTGTCCGCGGCGCGGGGCGCGGTGATCGTGGCGGAGGACCCGAGCGTGGTGTTGCCGGCCGGAGCGCTCGCGCGCGAGGCGCTCGGGCGGATGGAGTGCGTGGTCCTGCTGGACGCGTTCGCGACGGGGGCGCTCGAGCTCGCCACCGTGGTGCTGCCGATCGCCAGCTTCGCCGAGAACGACGGCACCGTCACCGGGCTGGACGGGCGCTTGCGGCGGGTCCGCGCGGCCGTCGGCCCGCCCGGGATGGCGCGGCCCGGGTGGGCCGTGCTCGGGGCGATGCTCGGGCGCCTCGGGCCGGCCGCGGAGTACGAAAGCGCCGAAGGGGTGCGGCGGGAGATCGCCCGGGCGGTGCCTCCCGACGCCGCCCCGCGCTGGCGGGAGCTCGACCAGGTCGGGGTGGCGCCGAAAGGAGAGCGCAATGGCCTCCGGCGCCGTTCGCTGGGTCCGCTGACGCCGTGCGAGCCGGTCGAACCTGCGCCGTTCGTGGCGTTGTGGAACGGCGTGTTCGACTGGGGACGTGATCCGCTCGTGCGCTACTCCCCGACCCTGTGCCGCGAATCCGTCGCGCAGCGCAAGCTGTTCCCGGGTGGGTTCGTGGAGCTGTCCAAGGAGGCGATGGAGCGGCTCGGAGTGCGCCAGGGCTGGCCGGTGCGGCTCAAGTCGGCGGGCGGGGAGGCGGTGGCGCCGGCGCTGATGCGCGCCGATCTGGCGGCGGGCGTCGTCGTGGTGCCGTTCGCGCTCCGCGACGGGCTCGCGCCGGCGATGGGCGGGCGCAGCGTGGCCAGCGTGGCCGTCGAACGGGCCTGAAGGACCTTCGGGAGCGCGAATGCACTCAAACGCGGCTCGCACGATCGGCAAGGAGAGGATGCGCGAGTGGATCGGCCGCCTCATGGAGAGGGCCGAGGTCCTCGCGCCGACGTCTGCCCGGGCCGGCGACATCATCTTACGCAGGATCTCCTCTCCCCTCGAGGTGCAGTGGGGCGGGGACATCCCGCTGCTCCCGCCGAAGCAGGCGGTGCTGCCGCAGACGGACCCTCTCGTCTCGATCGGGAGGGGTCCCGGCGGCTTCGTGGTCGAGCCGGTCTACGACGAGACGCCGCGGGTGCTCTTCGGGTTGCGCAGTTGCGACGTCAAGGGGATCGAGTTCCTCACGCGGGTGCACGAGTACGACCTCGCCGACGCGGCGTACCTTCGGCGCGCCGCCGCGGTGACCTCGGTCAGCGTGGCGTGCGTCGCGCCCTGTGCGTTCGGCTTCTGCATCTGCTGCGACGCCGGGCCGTTCCTGGCCGATTCGTTCGACGTCCAGCTCACCGATCTCGGCGACCGTTTCCTCGCCGAGGTGGGCAGCGAGAAGGGCGGCCGTCTCCTCGAGCCGTCGGCCGACCTGTTCCGGACGGGGCGGGCCGACGAGGTGGCGCTGCGGCACGAGCTGGAGGAGGCGGCGAAGCGGGCGTTCGGCCCGGAAACGTGCCACTTCGCCTCGGCGATGCGGCGCGTGTCGGTCGGCCGGGTGAGCGCGGAGCTGTGGGACGAGATCGCGGACACGTGCCTCGAGTGCGGCGCCTGCAACTTCGTCTGCCCCACCTGCTACTGCTTCTCGGTGAAGGACCAGGCGCGCGACGGGCGCTGGGTCCGCTGCCGCACCTGGGACTCCTGCCAGTTCCGCGCCTTCACGCTCGAGGCGTCCGGCCACAACCCCCGCGAGGCGCACCGGGAGCGGGTGAAGCGGCGCTTCTTCCACAAGGTGAGCGCCCAGTACTTCCGCCGGGACGGCGCGGTGGGCTGCGTCGGCTGCGGGCGCTGCGTGAAGGTCTGCCTGGGGACCAGCGACATGCCGGCCGTCGTGGCCGCGATCCGCAAGGGAGAGTGGCATGGATAACCTGTTCCTGCCGCGGGTGGCGCGGATCGCCGCGGTCCGCGACGAGACGCCGGACACAAAGACGTTCGACCTCGTTCTCCGCCAGGGCGGCGAGCCGCGCGACTTCACGTTCTCACCGGGGCAGTTCATGGAGCTGTCGGTGTTCGGCGTCGGCGAGGCCCCGTTCTGCTTCGCCTCGAGCCCGACACGGACGGAGTGCATCCAGACCACGGTGCGCCGCACGGGCGTGCTGACGGACGCGATGCACACCCTGGCGGCCGGCGACGAGGTCGGCGTGCGAGGGCCGTGCGGCAACGGTTTCGACGTGGCCGCGGCCACGGCGAAGGACCTGCTGTTCATCGGCGGCGGCATCGGCCTGCCGCCGCTGCGCGGGCTGATCTGGAACGTGCTCGACGAGCGCGACCGCTTCGGTAAGGTGACGATCCTCTACGGCGCCCGCACGCCCACCGACCTGGTCTACAAGGACGAGCTCGAGGAGTGGGCGAGGCGGGGGGACGTCGAGATCCACGTCACCGTCGATCGCGGCGAAACCGGCTGGACCGGCAACGTCGGCATGGTGCCGGTCCTCTTCGACAGGACCGAGCTCAAGCCGGCCACCACGCTGGCGTACGTCTGCGGGCCGCCGATCATGATCAAGTTCGTCGTCCAGGAGCTGCTGATGCGGGGGTTCAGCCCCGACTCGGTGATCTCGACGCTGGAGCGGATGATGCAGTGCGGGGTCGGCAAGTGCAACCACTGCTGCATCGGCCACCGCTACGTCTGCCGCGACGGTCCGGTCTTCACCTACCGGCAGATCCGGGAGATGACGGAGTGAGCCTGCGCGCGGAGCTCGCGGAGCTTCTCTCTGGCGCCGTCACGATCGTCGGCATCGGGAACCCGGTGCGCGGCGACGACGCCTTCGGCTCGCTGCTGGCCCGCCTCCTCGCCGGACGGGTGCGCGCGCTCGTCATCGACGCCGAGGACGTGCCGGAGAATTTCGTCCTCGCCGCCATCACGGCCTCGCCGGACGCCGTGCTGTTCTTCGACGCGATCGACCTCGGCGAGGCGCCGGGCACCGCGGCGCTGCTTTCCGCCCGCGAGCTGTCGTCGTACATGGCGTCGACCCATCGCATGCCGCTGTCCATGCTGATGGAGATCGTGCGGCGGGAGACCGGCGCGCGCGTCGCGGTGCTGGCGGTGCAACCCGGGCACACCGAGCTCGCGATGCCGCCGAGCCCAGAGGTCGCCGCGAGCGCGGCGAGCCTGGCCGAGCTGCTGATCGACGTGCTGCCGTCGGGGCGCGTCGCGCCCTGTGGCCCTTCGGGGGCGGAGAGGTCGGCGTCATGCTGAGCTGGATGCTCGTGCTGATGGTCCTCCTGCCGGCGCTGGCGGCGGCGGTCGCAGCGGTGGTGAAGGGAGCGTTCGCCCGCTGGGTTGCGGCAACGGCGGCGGCAGTGGTGGCGGTTCTCGCGGTGTGGTGCTGTCTCGCCGGGTACGGTGTGAGCTATCGGGTCACGCTCGGCGACTTGCCGTTCCTCGCCGGGACTGCGTCCGCACCGGTGCCCGGCGTCCTGCTTGACCCTCTCGGTTGCATCCTGCTGCTGGTGGTGACGGTGATCGGCTTCCTCACCGTGTTGTACTCGACCCGGTACCTCTCCGCCGCCAATCGGGAACACCCGGAGGGCCCTGCGGGGCAGGGCCGCTACTACTTCTGGCTGCTCCTCTTCCTGGCCAGCATGGTGGGCGTGGCGATCTCGCCGAACTTCCTCCAGCTGTTCATCTTCTGGGAGATGACGACGGTTTGCTCGTGGGCGCTGATCTCCTACTACGGAACCCCGAGGAGCCTCGCCGCCGGGTTCAAGGCGCTGGTGATGACCGGCGCCGGCGGTCTGTTCTTCCTCGGCGCCATCTGCGTGCTGTTCGTCAAGACCGGTTCGTTCGAGTTCGCGGCGCTGGGGCAGCTCCCCGGCGACTGGCGCGCCGCGGTGCTCGTGATGCTGCTGATCGCCGCCTGGGCGAAAGCCGCCCAGGTGCCGTTCCACACCTGGCTGCCCGACGCGATGGCAGCGCCGACGCCGATCTCCGCGTACCTGCACGCCGCGGCCATGGTCAAGGCGGGCGTCTACCTGATGGCGCGCGTCGTCGTCGCGAACCCGGAGGTGCCGCCCGCGGTGGCGATGCTCGCCGGGGCGATGGCGCTCGTGACGATATTCGTCGCGCTTTCCTACTACTTCATCCAGGACGACCTCAAGCGCCTGCTCGCGTACTCGACGATCGCCAACCTCGGGTACGTGATGCTCGGCGTCGCGCTCGGGGCGCTCGGATCGGTTACCGCCCTGCGCGGCGCCGCGCTGCACATCCTCTGCCACGGTTTCGGCAAGGCGGCGCTGTTCCTCTGCGTCGGGGCGGTGGCGTACGTCACCGGCTCGCGCAGCATCTCCGCCCTCGCCGGTGTGGCGCGCACGATGCCGCTCACGGCCACGGCGTTCTTCGTCGGCGTGCTGGCGGTCGCCGGCGTGCCCCCGTTCGGCAGCTTCTGGAGCAAGTTCATGATCGTCGCGGGCGCGATGCGGCTCGCCGGCGCGATCGGGCCGGTCGTGGTGACGCTGGTGCTCTTCGAGAGCCTGATCTCGTTCGCCTGGCTGCTGCACGTGGCGCAGAAGGTGTTCCTCGGCGAGACGACGCCGGTGGCGTGCGTCAACTCCGACCCGCCGCCGGCGATGTCGGCCGCGCTCGTCGTGCTGATGCTCGGCTGCCTGGTCGCTCCGGCGTTCGGCATCCCGCTCGTGCAGTGGATCGGAAGGTGAGGCCATGACCACCCCCGAACTGCTCGCCGTCGCGATCGCGGTCCTGCTGGCGGGCGCCGCCGCGAGCCTGGCGCTGGCGCGCCGGGCCAGGCTCGCTGGGTGGGTGAGCACGGCGTTCGTGGCGGCGGCGGCAGCGGCCATCTGGGTCGTCGTGGTGCGGGCGTTCTCATCGCGGGCCGAGGGCGAGGCGACCGTGCTCGCGCTGCCGGACCTGGGGGCGCGGCTGTCGGTCGTGGTCGACCCGCTGTCGGCGTTCTTCCTGGCGATCGTCGCGACGATCGCCGTGGTCGCCACGCTCTACTCGGTCGACTACATGACGCACTTCGCGGGCAACACGCTGGCGAAGTTCTATCCGATCCTGCTGGTGTTCTTCGCGGCGATCGTCGGCGTGCTGGTCGTCTCCGACTTCCTCTTCTTCCTGGTGTGCTGGGAGCTCATGACGCTGACCTCGTTCTTCCTGGTCACCTTCGAGCGGGAGAACGCCGCCAGCCAACGCGCCGGGTGGAAGTACTTCGTGATCACCCACGCGGCGACGCTGTGCATGGTCGTGGCGGCGCTCGTGCTCTGGCGCCAGTGCGGCTCGTTCCACTTCGGCGATCTGCTGGCGGCGCTCGCGCAGCTGCTCGCCACGCGGCCGTTGCTGGCGCACACCGTGCTCGGCCTCCTCTTCATCGGCTTCGCCACCAAGGCCGGGGTGCTGCCGATGGGCGACTGGCTGCCCGACGCCCATCCGGTGGCGCCGTCGGGAATGAGCGCGGCGCTCTCGGGCGCCCTGGTCAAGCTGGGGATCTACGGACTGGTGCGTTTCTTCGGCGCGCTCCTGCCGGCCTCGGCCGCGGCGGTCGGGTGGGGGATCGCGATCGCGCTGGCGGGTACGGCATCCCTGTTCGTCGGCACGCTGACGGCGTTGCGCCAGACCGACAGCAAGCGGCTGATGGCGTTCCACACCATCGGCCAGATCGGCTACATCTGCCTCGGTCTCGGGGTCGGCATCGCCTGCTTGCGGACGGCGCCGACCCTGGGCGCGCTCGCGATCGTGGGCGCGCTGTTCCACGCCGCCAACCACGCCTGCTTCAAGGCGTGCCTGTTCCTCGGCGCCGGCGCCGTGCTGTACCGCACCGGCGAGCGCGACATGAACCGGCTCGGCGGGCTGGCCGCCGCCATGCCGCTGACGGCGGGGTCGTCAACGGTGGCGTCGCTGGCGATCGCCGGCGTGCCGCCCCTCAACGGGTTCGCCAGCAAGTGGCTGATCGTCGCCGCCTGTCTGCTGGCGGGGATGGCGCAGCCGCTCTTCCTGATCCTCGGCCTGGTGGCGATGTTCATCTCGCTCGCGACCCTGGCGTCGTTCCTGAAGGTTCTCGGAGCCGTCTTCCTCGGGCAGCCGAACCCGGAGCGCCGGGTGAGCGAGGTGCCGGCCACCATGGCGGCGGCGCAGGTCGTCCTGGCCGCGCTCTGCGTGCTGCTCGGCGTGCTTCCGTTCTGGCCGCTGCGTTTCATCCGCGATGCGGCGGCGGCCAGCGTCCCGATCGCGGTGCCGAGCGCCTCCGAGCTTCTCGGCGGACCGTGGGGCCTGGCGGTCACGGGCGGCGGGGCCGCGCTCGCGCTGTGGTCGCCGCTGGTGGTGGCGGGCGGGATGGTCGTGCTCGCGTTCGTCGCCTACGGCCTGCAGCGCGCCGGCGGCGCCGGGCGGCGCGAGGTCGCGGTGTGGACCGGGGGCGAGGAGCACGCCGCGGCCACCGTGCGCTACGCGGCGTCGAGCTTCTACCTGCCGTTCAAACACGCCTTCGCAGGGATCTACCCGCGCATCCGCTGGCGGGTGCCGGCGTTCCCCGGCGGGTTGCGGCGTGCCTTCGACGTCGACGCGTGGGCCTACCGGCCGGCCGCCCGGCTGGTCGAGCGGGCGGCGGGCGCGGTGAGCCGCAGCCACGTCGGCGTGCCGCAGGTGTACCTCCTTTGGATCGTCGTCGGCGCGGTCGCCGTGGTGGCGATCGTGCTCGGGCTGGTCGGGTGAGGAGCGGACGATGGCGAGCGTTTTGGGCGTCGCGGCGCAGGTGAACGAGGCGGTGGCCCGGAAGATCGGCGCGGGCCTGCGGGCCGCGTCACAGGGGCCACCCGACACCCTCCGTCTCGTGGTAGCCCCCGAGGAACTCCGCAGCGCGACCGAGGAGCTGCTGCGGCTGCGGGCGCGCTTCCTGATCACGGTGGGGATCGACGCCCGACCGCTGTCGGCGGACTATCGCGTCCTCTACCTCTTCTCGCTCGACGGCGAGCACCTGTTCGTAGTGCTCGAGTGCGCGGTGAGTCCCGATGACCCGCACGTCGACTCGATCGCGGCGCTGGTCCCGGGCGCCAACTGGGCGGAGCGGGAGTGCCGCGACGCGGTCGGGGTGACGCCGGACGGGCACCCCGACCCGCGCCGCCTGTTGCTCGCCGACGACTGGCCCGAAGGCCTCTTCCCGCTGCGCCGCGACTTCCCCTACGACTACCGCCCGCCCGCGGCCGAGGGCGTGGCGCCGGTGCCGAAACAGCCGCCTGAGGGCGCGAGCGTGCTGCCCATCGGGCCCTTCTTCCCAGTGCTCGAGGAGCCCTCGTACTGGCGGCTGTTCGTCGAGGGCGAAACGGTCGTCGGCTGCGACTATCGCGGCTTCTACAACCACCGCGGCATCGAAAAGCTCGGCGAGAGCACGCTCACCTACAACGAGATCCCGTACCTTGCCGAGCGCATCTGCGGCATCTGTGGGTTCATCCACTCGACCGCCTATTGCCAGGCGGTGGAGAAGGCCGCCGGCATCGAGGTGCCGCGGCGCGCCCGCTACATCCGTTCGATCATGCTCGAGCTCGAGCGCGTCCACTCGCACCTGCTGTGGCTGGGGATCGCGGGCCACATCCTCGGCTTCGACACGGTGCTGATGCAGACCTGGCGGATGCGCGAGCCGGTGATGTGGCTCGCGGAGGAGATCAGCGGCAACCGCAAGACATACGGCATGAACACGATCGGCGGCCTGCGCCGGGACCTGCCGGCGACTGTCGTCGCGAAGGTCCTCAAGGTGGTCGACGAGGTCGAGCGCGAGTCGGTGGCGGTGCGCGACGCGATCGTCGGCGACACCACGCTGCTGGCGCGGACCAAGAACGTCGGGGTGTTGACGGGCGATTGGGCGCGACAGGTGTGCGTGGTGGGGCCGCCGGCGCGCGGCTCCGGCGTGCCGATCGACGCGCGCCTCGACCACCCGTACGCCGCCTACGATGAGGTGCCGCCGCGACTGTGCACGCAGCAGGCGGGCGACACCTGGGCGCGCGTGCTGGTCCGCGTCGAGGAGCTGCTCGACTCGATCCGCCAGGTGCGCGAGGGCCTGGCCAGGCTCCCCGCCGGCGAGGTGCTGGCGGAGGTCAAGGACGAGATCCCGCGCGACCGGATCGGCATCTCGGTGGTCGAGGCGCCGCGCGGCGAGGCCGTGCACTTCGTCATGACCGGCGGCGACAACCGCCCGTACCGCTGGCGGGTGCGCGCGCCGACCTACCCGAACCTGCAGGCGATGCCGGCGATGATCGACCACGCCGCGATCGCCGACGTGCCGATCACGCTCGGCAGCCTGGACCCCTGCTTCTCCTGCACCGAGCGGGTCGAGGCGATCGACGTGAGCACGCACTCGCGCCGGGTCTACTCACGCCAGGAGCTGCTCGCGATGTCGCGCGAACTGACGCTCCGGGGAGGACGGCGATGACGACCGCACCGCTGCTCGCGCTCGCACTCGCCCTGCTCAACGTGGCGGTGGCGCTGCTGCTTTCGCCGCTGGTCGAGGGTGTCATGCGCAAGCTCAAGGCGATCGTCCACTCGCGTCAGGGGCCGCCGCTCACCCAGCCCTACCTCGACCTGCTCAAGCTCCTCGGCAAGGAGGACCTGCGCACCACCGGCGGGTTGCCGTACGCGCTCGCACCGGCCCTCACGTTGGGCTCGGTGCTGCTGCTGGCGACGCTGGTGCCGCTCGGCGCCGCGCCGCCGTTGGGGTTCGCCGGGGACCTCATCGTGCTGATCTACGTGGCGGCGACCAGCGCCGTGGCTCTGATTCTCACCGCCTTCGCCAGCGGCAGTCCGTACGCGGCGGTCGGCGGCTCGCGCGAGATGATGATGCTGCTCTCGGTCGAGCCGGTCCTGGCGGTGGCGCTGGTGGTCGGCGCGGTCAAGGCGGGGACGCTTTCGGTCGGCGGCATCCTCGCGTGGAACGCCGAGCACGGCCCGACCATCAGCATGGCGATCGCCGCCGTCGCCCTGTTCCTCGCGCTGCAGGCGCAGGCCGGCAAGCTGCCGTTCGACATCCCCGAGGCGGACCAGGAGATCATGGGCGGACCGCTGATCGAGCAGAGCGGCCCGCGGTTGGCCGTCTTCCGCTGGGCGATGTGGGCCAAGCAGTTGATCTTCGCTCTGCTGCTCGTGCAGGTGTTCGTGCCGTGGCCGCACCTCGGCGTCGTGCCGCTCGACGCCGTGCTGACGCTGGTCAAGGCGCTGGCCGTGCTCGTCCTCGTGGGGGTGGTCGACGCGGTCAACCCGCGGTTGCGGATCGAGCAGGCGATGGGCTACTACATGCGGGTGGCGCTCTCTGCGCTGGCGGCCCTCGCCTTCGCGGTGATCGGGATGTAGGAGGCGAAATCGTGCTGACAGCCAAGCTGCGGGAGGCGCTGATCTGCTTCAAGGCGGGGCGGGTGACGCTGCCGTATCCGTTCGCACCCCACGATCCGGCTCCGGGCTTCCGCGGCAAGATCACGCTGGATCCCGACCGCTGCTTCGGCTGCGGCGGCTGCGCCAACGTGTGTCCGGCCGGCGTCATCCAGGTGCGCGATGCGGGCCAGCTCCTCCGCGTGCTCGAGTTCCAGTGGCGGCGGTGCACGTACTGCGGCCGCTGCGAGGAGGTGTGCCCGGAGCAGGCGATCACGATGAGCCAGCAGTTCGAGACCGCGACCGACCGCGGCGACGACATGGTGATGCGGCTCGAGGTGTTCATGGGCCCGTGCCAGCGCTGCGGCCGCTGCTACGTGCCGCCGACGCCGCTCGACCGCATGGACAGGACGGGGTTTCGCACCGGTAGCGGAGGCAGATCGTGAGCACCGCGGGGCTCAACGGCGAGCTGATCCAGACGCTCTCGATGGTGGTGGTGATCACCTCGGTCGTCGCGGTCGAGGTGCGGCGCCTGCGCTTCGCGGCGATGGCGTACTCGGCGCAGGCGCTGCTGATCGTCGGGCTGGTCGCCAGCTTCGCGGCGGTCAACCCGTCGCTCTACTGGTGGGCGGCGGTGGCGCTGATCACCAAGGCGGTGCTGACGCCGTGGTTCCTGTTCCGCTTCATCGGCCATGGCGAGGACCGCGAGATCAAGCCGCTGATCGGCTTCGGCCCCTCGGTGGTGGTGGCGGCGCTGCTGATGACCGGCTTCTACCGCTTCACCCACGGTCACGTCGCGCTGTTCGCCCCGACGACGCTGGCACAGGGAGGGGTGTTCCGCACCAACCTGGCGGTGACCTCGACGGTCTTCGCGCTCGGCCTTTACTGCGTGCTGACGCGCCGCGACGCGACCAAGACGGTGATCGGCCTGTGCCTGCTCGAGAACGGCGTGCACCTGAGCCTGGTGAGCCTGGCGCCCGAGCTGCCCGAGACCACGCTGTTCGGTGTCGCCACCGAGGTCGTCGTGACGGTCTTCCTGTTGCTGTACGTGATCGCCGGGGTGCGCAAGGAGTTCGGCACGACCGACACGTTCGCTCTGCGCGAGCTGCAGCGCTAGGGCGGGTTCGGCGAGGGCGCATGACGGAGCTGGGAGGAGTGGGGAGCGCAACATGAGCGAGCAGGCGGCGACCATCGCTTCGAGCATGCCGGCGTGGGCGTTCCTGGTGCCGCTCGCCGCCGGCGCGCTCGCCTTCTTCGGCCGGTGGCTGGGTGCCCGGCTCACTCAATTCCTGGCCGTCGCGGCGCCGCTCGGCGTGACGCTGTTGGGCCTCGAGATGGCGCGACGCGTCGTGGACGGTGCGGTGCTCACGGGCTGGGGCAACGAGCTGCGCGTCGACGGGCTCTCGGTCCTGCTGGTTCTGGCCATCGGCATCGTCGGCACGCTGACGGCGTTGTACTCGCTGCGCTACGTCAAGCAGCCGGGCCTGCCGACGCGGGTCGGAGCGGCGGCGGCGCAGCGCCTGCCCACCTTCTACGGGCTCTTCCTCTGGTTCATCGCGACGATGGTGTGGGGGTGCGTCACCAACAACATCGTGATGCTCTACGTCGCAGTCGAAGCGACCACGCTGACCTCGGGCCTTTTGGTCGCTTTCCACTGGGACAAGCGGGGCCTGGAGGCTGGCTACAAGTACCTCATGCTCCTCACGATCGGCATCACCTTCGCGCTCTTCGGGTGCGTCCTTGTCTACGCGGCGGCGGCGGCGACCAACCGGCTCACCGGCGGCCAGGCGCTGCTGATCAGCGAGGTGCGCGGCGTCGCGCACCTGATCCCGCCCGCGACGGCGCTGATCGCGGTCGCTTTCCTGGTCGTGGGGTTCGGAACCAAGGCGGGGATCGCGCCGTTCCACCCCTGGCTGCCGGACGCGCACGCCGAGGCGCCGACGCCGATCTCGGTGTTGCTGTCGGGCGTGATGATCAAGATGGCGGTGTACGCGCTGGCGCGGACGGTGAGCATCTTTTACCCGCGCTGGCCGACGCTCGCGGTGTTCGTGGTCGCGCTCGGGGTGTTCACGATGGTGCTGGGGATCGTCATGGCGCTGGCGCAGGACGACCTCAAGCGGCTGCTCGCCTACTCCTCGGTCAGCCAGATCGGCTACGTCGTGGCCGGCATCGGGGTGGGCACCTACCTGGGCTGCTATGGGGGGTTGTTCCACCTGCTCAACCACGCGCTGATCAAGGCGTTGCTGTTCATGTGCGTCGGGGCGTTGATCTACGCCACCGGCACCCGGCGGATCAGCGAGCTGGCCGGGATGCGCGACCGGATGCCGATCACCAGCGCGTGCTTCGTGATCGGCGCGCTCGCGATCGCCGGGCTGCCGCCGTTCAACGGGTTCCTGAGCAAGCTCACCGTCTACCTCGCGCTGGCGAAGGCCGGCATGTGGTGGGCGTTGGCGATCGCGATCGCCGCAGGCTTCCTCACCATGGTGGTGCTGCTGCGCGCCGCGCGGACGGTGTTCTGGGGGCACGCCCCCGCTACCGCGGCCGCGGCCCGCGAGGTCCCCGCGACGATGTGGGGGCCGATGGTGGCGCTGGCGGTTGCATGCGTAGTTCTCGGGGTGTTTCCGCGGCTGACGTTCCCGTTGCTCGACCGTGCCGCGAACGTGCTGGCCACGCTGGGGAGGTGAGGATGGCGCTTCTCGAGAAGGCGTGCAAGAAGGCGTTCGGCAAGGCCCTCTGGGTCTACCACGCCAACGCCGGTGCCTGCAACGGCTGCGACATCGAGGTGATCAACGTCCTCACCCCGTACTACGACGCGGAGCGCTTCGGCATCAAGCTCGTCGGGTCCCCGCGCCACGCCGACGCGGTCGTCGTGAGCGGGCCGGTCACCCGACAGGTGGCGCCGGCGCTGGGGCGGCTCCTCGATGCGGTGCCGCGCCCGCGGCTGGTGTTCGCGATCGGCTCCTGCGCCTGCGGCGGGGGCGCGTGGTTCGACTCCTACAACGTCCTCGGCGGCGCGGACAAGGTGATCCCGGTCGACTTCTACGTGCCCGGCTGCCCGCCCCGGCCCGAGGCGATCCTCTACGGGGTGGCGCTGGCGCTCGGCCTCGTGCCGAAGCAGGTGGCCGAGGAGCACCTCAGGCAGGAGTCGCTTGACCAGCTTGCCCAGGGTGGGATACTGCAGAAAGAGGCGCACGGATGAGCGAGAAGGCCAAGCTCCTGATCGTCGACGACGACCGCGACTTGGTCGCCGTGATGCGGCTTTTGCTGCAGAAGGAGGGCTATCGGGTCGTGGACGCCGCCGGCCCCGCCGAGGGTATCGCCACGGTGGAGGCCGAGAGGCCGGACCTCATCCTGCTCGACGTGATGATGCCGGACGCCACCGAGGGGTTTCACTTCGTCTGGAAGCTGAGGCAGATGCCCGGGTCGTACTTCCGCGAGGTGCCGATCGTCATCGTCTCCGCGATCCACTCGAAGACCGATCTCCGCTTCTACCCCGAGAGCGGCGACGGCAGCTATCGTCCCGGCGAGTACCTTCCGGTGCAGGAGTTCCTGGACAAGCCGGTGGCACCGGCCGATCTGGTGCGCGTCGTCTCCAGAGCGCTCGAACTGGCCCGCAAGGGCTGAGGACCGCCGAGGACCGACCGGGAACCCACCGTGGGAGGGTGACGGGGGATGGACGCGACCGCATCGATCTCGAGCTCGTTGCCGGTTTCCGCCGAGCTGGGCGAGCGGTTGGGGTGGCTGATCCGCCTGCGCTGGCTCGCCGTGGCGGGCGTGGCGCTCTTCGTGGAGGTGGCCCGCAGGGTCTTCCCGGTCCACCTCCCGATGTGGCGTCTGTACCTCACGTTCGCCGCGCTGGCGCTCAGCAACGGGCTCTACTGGCTCTGGCTGCGGAGGCTGCACGCCGGCAAGGCGCACCGCGAGTGGCCGTGGACCCGGCCGCTCGTCCGCTTCCTGCTCCCGTCGTCACCGGGCGGGGCGGGCGATGTCGGGTCGGCCGGACCGGCCGTTCTCTTCGCGAACCTCCAGGTCGCGATCGACCTGATGCTGCTGGCGGTGCTGCTTCACTTCTCCGGAGGGGTCGAGAACCCGTTCCTCTACTTCTTCATCTTCCACGTGATCATCGCCTCGATCCTGTTCTCGCGCCCGGCGACGTTCGTGCACGCGAGCTGGAGCGTGGCGCTGATCGCCGCGGTGGCGACTTCCGAGGGGCTCGGCCTCGTCCGTCACTGGCCGCTCGGCGGCGCCTGGACACCGACGGCGTACCGCGATCCGGCCGTGGTCTCGGCGCAGTTGCTCGTCTTCGCGACGACCCTTTACCTCTCGGCGTACATCGGCAGCACGATCGCCGACCGGCTGCGGCGGCGCGAAGGCGAGGTCGTCGTGCTCTCGCTCGAGGTCTCGCGCAAGGCGGAAACCCTGGCCGCGGCGCTCGAGCGCGTGAGCCAGGCGGAGCGGGCCAAGTCGCAGTACCTGCGCAAGGTTGCGCACGAGCTGCGCGGGCCCTTGGGGACCATGCGCACGACGATGAGCGCGCTGCTCGCCGGTGTGGCGGGCGAGCTTCCCCGGCCGGCCGTCGGGCTGATCCGGCGGATCGAGGCGCGGACCGGCGACCTCGCGCAGGTTACCGCCGACCTGCTGACGCTCGCGCGTGCACGCGAGGGAAGGCTGGCCGTCGAGCTGGCGCCGGTCGACCTGGCGGCGATGGTCCGCGAGGCGGCCGAGGATGCGCGCCCGGCCGCCGATCGCGCCGGGGTCACGTTGAACGTCCGCATCACCGGCGAGACTGCCACCATCGTCGGCGACGCCGCCGCCCTGCGTGAGCTGGCCGGCAACCTGGTCGGCAACGCGATCCGCTATACGCCGCGCGGGGGCAACGTGGAGGTCCGCCTGGAACGGCGCGGCGGGGCGATCGAGCTCGAGGTGGAAGACACCGGAATCGGCATCCCGGCGGCGGACCTCGGGCGCGTCTTCGAGGAGTTCTACCGGTCCTCCAACGCGCGCAGCCACAGCAGCGAAGGAACCGGGCTCGGGCTCGCGATCGTCAAGGCGGCGGCGGAGCAGCACGGTGGACGGGTCGAGGTCCGCAGCGCGCCGGGGCAGGGGACGTGCTTCGTGGTGACGCTGCCGGCCGAGCCGGTGACGGCCTGATCGGGGTGTTGCCGCCGCACCCATGAACGTTGGTCTCCGCGACGTGCTCGGGGGCGGACGGTACCTCAACGCCGCCAATGTCTGCCCTGGCCAGTCTCAGGAGGCGCCTGTCGCATCCATCCCGTTGCGTGCGTCGCGTCGATCTCGGCCGTGGCCCGGGCCGCGGCGGTGTGGCGGGGGCTCGCGGTTCCTGATACGGTGCGGCATGGTCGAGGCATTGCCTGACATCGTCGTTCGGCCGGCACGGGCCGAGGATCGTGCCTTCATCCTGCGGGCGGTGGAGAGGCTTTCCGAGTTCGGGCCGCCGTCGTGGCGCTCGGCGGCGGAACTGGTCGGGGGCGAGGCGCGGGCGGTGAGCGGCTACTTCGCGGCGCCGCCGGCCGGCACCACCGTGCTCGTGGCGACGGACGGGGAGGGGGCGCCGCTCGGCTTCGTCCTCTTGGAACGGGTCCGCGATTACTTCACCGAGGCGGAGCACGGCCACGTCGGCATCATCGCGGTCGCGGCGCACGCCGAAGGGCGCGGCGTCGCCGGCGTCCTGATGCGCGCAGCGGAGCGCTGGGCGCGGGAGATGGCCTTCGACAGGCTGACGTTGACGGTCTTCGCCGGCAACCGGAGGGCGCGCGCCGTCTACGAGCACCTCGGGTACGAACCGGAGACGCTCCGGTACGTCAAGCTCCTGGAGCGCACGTAACCCGCCGCCTTCGCGCGACGCTTCAACCGGGGGGCCCGTCACCTTCCGGACGGGATGATCACGATCTGAGCGTGGGGCAGGACGGAGAACGTCATTCCGGGCGGCTCGATCGACGAAGGGTTGCCGTCGAGGTGGCAGGGGATGGGCACGGCGGTTTCCAGCTCGAGGCGGGTGAAGCGCAGCTCGTGGGAGCCGGGGCGCTGCGCCAGCGTGCCGCGTACGGCGGCGACCAGGCGGCCGAGGCGAGCGGGAACCGCGGTGCCTTCGACCAGGCACGCGTCGAGCGCGCCGTCGTCGGGGACGGCGGCGGGCGTGAGGGGGAAGCCGCCGCCGGTGGTGACGCCGTTGTGGATCGCGAGGATCGTCATGGCGCCCCGGTAGGAAAAAGTCCCGTCGGTGAGCCGGATTTCGGGACAGCGGTAGCGGAACAGCGTGCCCGCCGCGGCCCCGAGGTAGGCCACGATGCCGCGCACGAGCTTGATCGAGGCGGCGTTGACGTTGATCGCGCCGAGCAGGCCGATGCCGATCGCGTTGAGGACGACGCGGTCGCCGGCGAGGATGAGGTCCACCGCCCGCGTGTGACCATCCAGGATCGTCCGCGCGGCCGCCTCGAGGCCCAGGGGCAGTCCGAGCGTCCTGGCGGCGTCGTTGCCGGTCCCGAGGGGGAGGATGCCGAGCGTGGCCCCGCCGGCGTCGTGGAGCCCCTGCACGACCTCGCAGATCGTGCCGTCGCCGCCGGCGGCGACGACGAGAGTCTCGCCCCGGCGCACGGCATCGGCGGCAATGCCGGTCGCGTGGCCCGGCGCCTGCGTGAACGCTACGGGCGAGGCGAAGCCGGCGCGCCCGAGGCGCCGGTGCACACGCGGCCACTGTTTGCCGAGGCGGCCGCCCGCGGCCGCCGGATTCACGATCGTGATCATCGGGCGGAGTATACGGGACCCCGGCGCGCGCACGACCTGCGAGCGAGTCCGGCTCGCGGCGGCTATGATGAGGAGGTGGCGGCCGAGTTCGACGTCGTGGTGGTCGGGTGCGGGCCCGCGGGCAACACCGTCGCGTACCGGCTGGCGGCGGCCGGCGCGCGCGTCCTCCTGCTCGAGAAGGAGGCGCTGCCGCGGCACAAGGTCTGCGGCGGCGGCCTGTCGGCGAAGACGCTGCGCGAGGCGCCGTTCTCGCTCGCGCCCGTGATCGAGCGCGAGATCGGGAGCGCGCTGATCGCGTACGCCGGTGCGAACCCCGTCGTGTGCGCACTGCCGCGCACCGGCGGGATGGCGCAGAGGGCGGCGCTCGACGCGTTCATGACGGTGCAGGCGGTCGCGGCGGGCGCGTCCTTGCGCGAGCGCGAGACGTTCGAGGGCTTCGAACCCGACGCCGTTGGCGTGCGCGTCACGACCGGGAGCGGAACGGTCACGGCGAGGGTGCTGGTCGGGGCCGACGGCGTGTACAGCCGCGTCCGCGCGCGGCTCTTCCCGGGGGCGAAGCCGCGCATGGCGCCGGCGATCGAAGCGCTGCTGTGGCCGGCGCCCGGAACGCTGGAAATGATGGGCGGCACCTGCGTCTTCGACCTTGGGGTGATTCCGGCTGGCTACGGTTGGGTGTTTCCCAAAGGCGACCACCTCAACGTCGGGCTCTACCGGTTCGCGAGACGGCCCGGCAACCGCGACATGAGGGCGCTGCTCGACGCGTTCATCGCCCGCTACCGGATCCTGCGGCGGCACGAGCGGATCCAGGTCAAGGCCCTGCTCATCCCGGTGGCGCCCGCGGCTCCCACGCTCGCGCGCGACAACGTCGTGCTGGTGGGCGACGCGGCCGGTCTCTCCGACGCGCTGTTCGGGGAAGGGATCTATTACGCGGTGAAGAGCGGCAACACGGCCGCCGAGGCGATCCTCCGCTACCTCGGCTCGCACCGGCCGCTGGCCGCGTACGACCGGATGATGGCCGGGATGCGGTTCGAGCTGGCGGCCGCCCGGATGGCGGCGCGGCTGTTCTACGCCTCGCCCCGCCACGCGTTTCGGTTCGGGGTGCGGAACCGCGCCGTCATGGCCGTCTTCGCCGGGATGGTCGCGGGCAGCGTGTCGCCGGCCCGGGCGCTGGCCGCGCTACCGGCACTGGCGCCGTACTGGCTGGCCGCGCCGCCGCTGCGGCCGGTCGCATCACCGCTCGTCGGTTGAGCGGCGGCGCAAGCCCCGCCGGCACCCTCGCCGACGGCCGCCTCCGCCTTTGCGCGCTCTTACAGCGCCACGCTCCGTCCACCGTCCACCGTCACCACCTGACCCGTGACGGTGTCCACCCCCTCCACGAGGAAGCGTACCGTGCGGGCGATCTCCGCGGCCCCGCCCTCGCGGTGCAGCAGGGTCCTCCCCAAGAGCCGCTCGCGGGCCGCCGCGTCGTACCCCTCGGGGAAGACGGCGATTCCGGGAGCGACGGCGTTGACGCGCACCTCGGGCGCCATCTCGACCGCCAGGGCGCGGGTCGCGGCGATGAGCGCCGCCTTGGAGACCGAGTACGCCAGGTGGTGGCGCAGGGGAAACATCCCGTAGACGTCCGCGATGTTCACGACCGCGCCGCGCCGGGCGCGAAGGGCGGGGGCGCACGCCTGGGTCAGGAACAGCGGCGCCTCGAGGTTGGTCCGCAGCGCATCGGCGAGGAGGGTGGGGGTGAGGTCGGCGAACGGGGTGCGCGGGAAGACGCCCGCGCTGTTGACCAGGGCGTCGAGGCCGCCGAACTCCTCCTGGACGCGTTCGGCGACGAGCACCCGAGCCCGCTGGTCGTCGAGGTCGGCGGCGATCGCCAGCGCCGGGGTACCGCCGGCGCGCAGCTGGGCCGCGAACGCCGCCGCGGGCGCGGCCGAGGAGCGGTAGGTGAACGCCGGCCTCCAGCCTGCGCGGGCGAACTCGGCCACGATCGCGCGCCCGAGGCGGACCGCGCCGCCGGTCACGAGGACGGCCTTGGCCGGCGCGGTCACCGGAGGAGCTCCACATCGAGCGGCTCCGGCGGATGGGACGCCGCCGCCGACGCCGCGCGGGCGAGTTCGCCGATCGTGGCCCCCAGCAGGGGATGCGGAAATTCGGGCGCGAGGTCGGCAAGGGGAACGGCGACGAACGCCTCGCGCTGCACGAGGACCGAGGGGAGATCGAGGTCCCCGAAGCGCCCGGCGAGGCCGTCGGCGAGGACGAGATCGAGGTCGATCGTGCGCGGGCCGAACGGGCGGGCCGGTTCACGCCGCCGTCCGAGGGCGTCCTCGATGGCGCGCAGCGCCCGGTGCACCTGCCCGGGAGGCTCGTCGGTCGCCAGCTCGGCGGCGAGGTTCCAGAAGTCGGGCTGGTCGGCGTCGCCGACCGGCGCGGTGCGGTAGACGGGGGAAACGGCGACCACGTCGAAGCGCCGCCTGAGCTCCTCCAGGGCGAGCCCGAGGTTCTTCCTCGGCTCGACGTTGGAGCCGATGGAGAGGAACATGCGCATCAGGCGCGCGGCTCCCCGCGACGACGCTCGATCTCGACCCCGACCGCTTCGGCGAAGCGGACGGCGCCCGGTTTGGCGACACGGACGCGCACCGCGGCGGCGCCGGCGAAATCGGCGAGGATGCCGGCGGCGATCGCTTCCGCCAGGGCCTCCACGAGCTGGAACGCGGACCCCTCGACGAGCTGCTGGACCCGTTTGGAGACCGCCTTGTAGTCGAGGGCCAGCGTCGGGTCGTCGGCGACGCCGGCCGGGCAGCAGTCGGCTTCCATGGCGAGGTCGATGCGGACCTTCTGCATCACCTGCCGTTCCCAGGGCTGCAGGCCGATGACGCAGTACAGCTCGAGCCCCTGCACGAAGACCGCGTCCCGCATCGCGCCTCCCGCCAGCCAGAGTAACAAGAAAACCGGCGTCGGTCGCGACGGCGGGAGCGCCGGGCGCGGCGTTGGCGGGCTGTCGGACTTTCCAACACGGTGTCGGAATTCCCAACGCGTCCGCCCCTCGTGACGCCAGGGGTAGTGAGGTCAAGTCGTTTCGTTCAAGCCGGTTGCCCATGACGTGTCGGCCGGCACGGCGTTTGCTCCACCTTGGGCGGGCGGACCGCCGCACCGGGGGGCCGGGTTCGGCGAGGATGGAGGCGCACCGTGTTCGAAATCGACGTGAGCGATCCCAAGATACTGTGGCTGACGATCACCAACATCGCGCTCGGCGCCGTGACCGTCGTCTGCGTCGTCGTCGTCGCGTGGGGAGCGGCCACGGCGGCCCTCGCCGGCCTGCGGCGGCGCTGGGGGCTCGACCTCGAACCCGATGACCGCGCCTTCGCGACGCCCGGCCTCCGCGTGACGACGGCCGGTTGCCGTCCGCCGGTCAAGACCGATGAGAGGCGGTGACTGCCGGCGGCCCGCTCCGGTGACGGGGCCGCGCCCACCCGGACACCAGGCGGCGATGAGCTGCCCGTTCCTCCGCGAGGAGAACGTGAAGTACTGCGTAGCGTCCGCGTTCCGCAAGATGATTCCGGAAAGCGCGCGCGACGCGGGGCACGAGCGCTGTTCCTCGGCCGCATACCGCGACTGCCCCGCGGCGGCGGCAAAGGTCGGCGGGAGGCCGATCGCGGATCGCTGCCCGTTCCTTGACGATGCGGACGTCGAGTTCTGCGCTGCGGCGCCGGTCGCAACGTACGTGCCGGTCAACCACTCGTTGCCCTCGCGCTGCACGTCGGCCGGTCATCTCTACTGCGACCTCTATCTCGCCACCGCCGATCCCGGGGGCGTGCACCGGACCGGGAGCGTGGTCTTCCCCGGGTCTTCGCGGTCCGGCCGCCGCACGGTCGTCGTGGGCGGGATCCCGGTTCCGGCGTACCTGTCGTACGCCCCCAACCACATGTGGCTCGACCGCGCCGGAGACGGCCGTTGCCACGTGGGGATCGATGCGTTTCTCGCCGAGGTCGTGGGCCGCGTCGACGCGATCAGCTTCGTCAGGTCCGGCCGAGGAGCGGCCCAGCCGATCGCGGTGTTTACCGTGAACGGCGTGGAGATGCACCTGGTCTTCCCGCACGAACTGGAGGACGTGACCGCCAATACCTGCCTGCGCGCCGACCCCTCCAGGCTCACGGCCGACCCGTACGGCGCCGGTTGGCTCTTTGCGGGCGTCGACCCGACGACGAACGGTGCGCCGCCCGGCGCCGCCGCGAGCGCGGGGCTGATCGCAGGCGAGAACGCGGCGCGCTGGTTCGTCGCGGAGGGAGGCCGGCTGCGGGCGTTCGTCCAGCAGCGGATCGAGCCGCCCGCGGACGGGGCCCGCGTGATGGCCGAGGGCGGCCGGGTCGCGCCGGGTTTGGCGGCGCGCCTCGAGCGCGACCTGCTGATCGCCCTGTTCAACGAGTTCTTTTCGCCGCATCCGGCATCGCGCCGCCCATCTTGAGCGGCGGGGAGTTCCCGGTCGCGGCCGGGCGGGGTGGGAAGATCCCGCCGGGGCGGCCGCCTACCGGCTCACGCCGTACTTCTTGAGCCGCTCGTAGAGCGTGGAACGGTCGATACCGAGGATCGCAGCCGCCTCCTTGACGTTCCCGCCGGTCCGCCGCAACGTCGCCAGGATCACCTGCTTCTCGACTTCGCCCAGGGATAGGGAGTCCGGAGCGATCCAACCTCCGGTGGGGGCGGGAGCACCCCGCAGGAATGCGAAGTCCTCCTCGGTGAGAACGTGCCCCCTGGCGGTCACGATGGCCCGCTCGACGGCGTTTTCCAGCTCGCGGACGTTGCCCGGCCACTCGTAGTCCATCAGCAGCCTGAGCGCGCCCTCGGACAGCTCGCCGATCTCCTTGCCGATCTCCTGTGAAAGCCGCTCGACGAAGGCATGGGCGAGCAGAGGAACGTCCTCGCGCCGCTCGCACAGGGGCGGGATGCGGATGTTGATGACGTTGAGGCGGTAGAAGAGGTCGTCACGGAACCTGCCGGCGGCCACCTCCTCCTGGAGGTTGACCCTCGTGGCCGCGATGACGCGCACGTCCACGCGCACCTCCTCGTTGCCGCCCACGCGAAAGAATCGCCGCTCCTGCAGGACGCGGAGCAGGTCTACCTGCACCTTCGCCGAGATGTCGCCGATCTCGTCGAGGAAGAGGGTTCCGCCCTCGGCCTGCTCGAACTTGCCGCGCCGGCGTTCGGTGGCGCCGGTGAACGAGCCCTTTTCGTGCCCGAAGAGCTCGGATTCGAGCAGGTTCTCCGCAAGGGCGGCGCACGAGACGGCGAGGAACGGCTTCGCCGCGCGGTCGCCCGAATAGTGGATCGCGCGCGCGACCAACTCCTTGCCCGTGCCGCTGTCGCCCTGGATCAGGACGGTGCTCCTGAGGCTCGACACCTCCCGGATGAGGTCGAAGATCTCGCGCATCTTCGGGTTTTTCGAGAGGATGTCGTGGAAGTTGTACTGCTTGGCCAGGCGTTGCCGCAGGAGAGAATTCTCACGCTGCAGCGTCTTGACCTTGATGATCCGTGCGACGAGGAGCGAGATCTCCTCGGGGTTGCACGGCTTGACGATGTACTCCTGCGCCCCTTCCTTCATCGCCGTGATCGCGGTGTCGACGGTTGCGTAGGCGGTCATGATGATGACGGAGGCCTCGGGACGCAGCCTGCGAATCTCCATCATCGTCTCGAGGCCGTCGATCCCCGCCGGCATCTTGAGGTCGACGAAGTAGATGGCGTAGTCCTTCGCGGCCGCGAGCGCGACCGCGTCGCGGCCCGACGCCGCCGTCTCCACCGTGTACCCGTCCTCGGCGAGCCATGCCGCGAGCGACTCGCGCATCACGGCTTCGTCATCGACGACCAGGATGGCCCAGTGTTTCTTCACGTCACGCCCCCAGAGCGGTCGAACCGCGTGCTTCGTCGTGCGGCCGTAGCGGCGTCGCGCATGAGCATGGCACAGCTCGCGCAAGGAGCGCCACCCCTGGCATCGAGCCGCCGGACAGCGGTGGAACGCATGAGTGCGCACGGCGGCGCGTCGCAGTGGGTCGATCCGCCGAGGTGCCCGACCTGGTGCGGCGCCCGTTTGCGGACCGGTCCCGGGCGCGGCGGCCGATCGGGAGGGCGCCCGCTGCGCCGGACGTCGCCGCCCGGCGTGAACTCCATCTCGGCCGCGGCGGAGGCCGGGACCTCGCGGTCGATGCCGCCGGCGGCGGCCGGGGCGACCACGTCTCAGACCCCTGCGCCGGCGTCGGCAGAGGGACTCTGCGGTTCCGGCGGGTTGAGCGGCAACGTCACTCGAAACGTGCTGCCGACGCCGACGCGAGTCGCGACCTCGATCTCGCCGCCGTGAGCGTTGACGATGCCGTACACGACGGCGAGGCCGAGCCCGACGCCCTTGCCCTCCTCCTTGGTCGTGAAGAACGGGTCGAAGATCTTGCTCACCAATTCCGGGGGAATCCCGGACCCCGTGTCCGCGACCTCGAGCACCACCGACGAGCCCTTCGCCGCGCTTCGCGTCGTCACCGTGACGCGGCCCCCGTCCTTGCTGGCCTCCGCCCCGTTGAGGAGCAGGTTCATCACCACCTGCTGGATCTGCGAGGCGTCGCAGCGGATTCTCGGGAGCCCTTGCGTCAGGTCGAGCTCGACCGCCACGCCCGCGAGCTCGAGCTTGTGGGAGGCCAGGGAGGTCGTCGTGGTGACGATCGCGTTGAGGTCGGCCTCGGCGCTCTGCGGCTTGGATTGCCGCGAAAACGAGAGGAGGTCGGAGACGATGCGTCCGACCCGCGAGGTCTCGCTGGCGACCTGGCCCAGGTAACGGCGGAACTCCTCGATCCGGTCGGGCGGGATCCCGTCGTCCTTGAGGATGCGCTGCATGAGCATCGCGAGGTTGAGGACGCCCGAAACGGGGTTGTTGATCTCGTGCGCCACGCTCGCCGCGAGCTGCCCCAGAGAGGCGAGGCGGTCGGCCTGAATCAGCTTCTGCTGCGCGGCCCGCAGCTGGGAGGTGCGCTCCTCGACCTTGCCCTCCAGCTGCTGGGTGAACTGCGCCTTCTCCGCCATCGCCGCCCGCAGACGTTCACGCATGACGTTGAGCGAGCGCGACAGCTCCTCGAACTCGACGCTCGAATGGATCGTGACGGGCTCGTCGAGCTTCATCTCGGAGATCGCCCTGGTGCCGGCGATCAACCGGTGGACCGGCGTCTCCACGAAGTGGCGGGTGAAGAAGACGATGAAGCTGCCGATGAGGACGACCTCGAGGAGGCCGAGCCCCAGCGTCCGGGCGCGGATCGAGGCGATCTCCTGGTCCACCCGCGACAGGTTGATCCCCAGGTCGAGGACCCCGAGGACGCTCACGCTCGCCGGGTGGGCGTGACACGGGGCGTTGCTGCACGCCGGCTCGTTGTAGATCGGCGTGATCATGGCCAGCTTCCTGCGGCCGTCGGGCTCCCGAAACGTCCGGGCCCGGTTGGGGACGTCCACCTTGACCAGCGGCTGCGAGGACGAATGGCAGGGGTTGCACACCTCGGCACGCTTGTCCACCAGGACCCGCTCCTTGGGGACGGTGGAGAACATCAGCTCGCCGTCCTTGTTGAACATGCGGATCCGGTCGATCCCCTGCTTGAGGGCGATCGTGTGCATCACCGAGTACGCGGCGTCGCGACGGTCGGCGAGCATCATCTGCCAGGTCGCCGAGGTGATGCTGCGAGAGAGCTGGTCGGCGCCCAGGGTCATGCTCTCCAGCAGCCGCGCCTCCTGGCTCGTCACGTTGACGTACATCGCGAGGGTCTTGACGATCAGGACGATGAGAGCGAGCGCCAGGATGAGCTTCGACGCCAGTCGGTGCGGCACGATCAGCCTCCCGCGGGGAGGCGGCCGAGGGTCCGCGCCGCGCGGCTGCACCCTTTCGGATTATGGCAGACGGGCGGGGCCGTGGGCCGGGACGGCGTCTGCTACCATGCCGCGCCATGGATAGTCTCGTCGCCCGGCTGCCCGAGATCGTCATCCAGTTGCTGGCGTTCGCGGTGGCGATCTCGGTCCACGAGTCGGCGCACGGCTGGGTTGCGGAACGCCTCGGCGACCCGACGGCGCGTTGGTTGGGCCGCATCACCCTCAACCCCCTCAAGCACATCGACCCGATCGGAACGGTGCTGTTCCCGCTGATGCTCGCGGCCGTCGGGGCCCCGATCATCGGCTGGGCCAAGCCGGTTCCCTTCGTGAGCCGGAACCTGCGCAACCCGCGGCGCGACCCGGCGCTCGTGGGGCTGGCCGGACCGGCCTCGAACCTGGCGGTGGCCGCGGTCGTGACGGCCGTGCTTCTGGTCGTCAAGGCCGGCATGCCGTCGTTCCGGACCGTGTTGATGGCGATGCTGCAGAACGGCTCCCAGGGCGCCGGCGGGGTCGCGGCGCCGCTCATCTACCTGCTGTTCTCGCTCGCAATGATCAACATCGTGCTCGCGGTCTTCAACCTGATCCCGATCCCCCCGCTCGACGGCAGCCACGTCGTGGGCGCGCTGCTGCCGCCGGCGCTGCACTGGCGGTGGGCGCAGTTCGAGCGCTACGGCTTCCTCCTCCTGATCGCGTTGCTGTGGACGGGGTTCTTGAGCGTCATCCTGCGGCCGTTCGTGACGGGGTTGCTATGGATCCTGCTCTCGTAGGCGGCGAGCCGCCCGTCGGGGTGTCCGTCGTCCTGCCGGCGTTCGAGGGCCCGCTCGATCTGCTCCTGCACCTGGTGCGCGAGGAGAAGGTGTCGATCTGGGAGATCCCGATCGCCAAGATCTGCGACCAGTACCACGAGGCGCTGCACCGCATGGAGCGGCTCGACCTCGAGGTGGCGGGGGAGTACCTCGTGTACGCCGCCTGGCTCCTGCTGATCAAGTCCCGGATGCTGCTGCCGCGCCACGAGGGGGAGGAGAAGGACCCGCGACAGGAGCTGGTCGAGCGCCTGGTGGAGTACGAGAAGGTGAAGGCCGCGGCGGCCGAGCTTGCGGGTCTGGCCGAGGTGCGGCGCGGCGTCGAACCCGTGCGCTGCGGCGCGCCGGACGCCCCGGCCGAGGTCGAGCTCGACCTCGAGGACGTCGATGTGCTGGCCCTCGCCAGGGCGCTGCGGGAGGTGATGGAACGGCACCTGCGCGACCACCCGGCGGCGATGCAGTTGGCGCCGATCCGGTTCTCGGTTCGGGAGAAGATCGTCGAGCTGTTCGAGCTCGTGAGCCGGCAACGGAGCTTTCCGCTGCTGTCCCACCTGCTGACGCGGCCCGATCGGCTCGAGGGCGTGACGTTGCTGCTGGCGGCGCTGGAACTGGTGCGGCTCGGCATCGCCACGGCGCACCAGCGCCAGCCGTTTGCCGAGATCTACCTGACCCCGACCGGCGTCCCGCTGTCGATGGAGGCGCTCAGCGATGGCTGAGGTCAAGGAACTCGCGGCGGTGGTCGAGGCCGTGCTGGCCGTGGCGGCTGAGCCGGTCACGATCGAGGCGTTGCTCGCGGTGGCCGGGGAGGGGGTCGAGCGGTCCCTGGTCGAGGCCGCGGTCGAGTTCGTCATGCACCGGCACGAGCAGGAGGGGAGCGGGATCCAGGTCGAACATGTCGCCGGGGGCTGGCGCCTGGCGACGCGACCGGAGCACGAGGGGGCGCTGCGCGAGTATCTGGGGTTCCGGTCGCGGTCGCGGCTCTCGCAGGCCGCGCTGGAGACGCTGGCGATCGTCGCGTACCGGCAGCCGATCACGCTTCCCGAGATCAACTTCCTGCGCGGGGTCGCCTCGGCCGGAGTGGTCAGGACGCTGGTTGAGCGCAAACTGATCGCAGTGGCGGGGCGCAAGCAGGTGGTGGGGACCCCGCTCCTGTACCGGACGAGCAGGGAGTTCCTGGTACACTTCGGCCTGTCCGACCTTTCCGCCCTCCCGACTCCGGAGGAGGCGGAGCAGGTCTCCGGGGAAGGTGGCCGTGAGCCTTGAGCGGATCCAGAAGCTGATCGCCCGCGCCGGCGTGTGTTCCCGCCGCGACGCCGAGGATTGGATCCGGGAAGGCCGGGTGACCGTCAACGGCCGTTGTGCCGAGCTCGGCGACCAGGCCGACCTCGCCAGCGACTCGATCAAGGTCGACGGCAAGCGCCTCAGGGCGGCGCAGCCGCTGCGCTACATCCTGCTGTACAAGCCACCGGGCATGGTCACGACCAACGAAGACCCCGAAGGCCGCCCGACGGTGCTCGATGCTCTCGGGGGCAGGGTCGGCGAGCGCGTCTTCCCGGTCGGCCGCCTCGACTACGGCTCGGAGGGGCTGGTGATCCTCACCAACGACGGCGAGTTCGCGCTGCGCGTCGCCCACCCGCGGTACGGGGTGCTGCGGGAGTACCTCGCCAAGGTGAAGGGCGTTCCCGACGAGGCGGATCGATCCAGGCTCGCGCGCGGTACGTTCATCGAGGGCCAGCGTGTGGTGCCCCACGACCTCGCGCTCGTCCGCCCGACCGCTTCCGGGATGAACTCGTGGTGGCGGGTGGTGGTCGGTGAGGGGAAGACCCACGAGGTCCGAGAGATGTTCAGGCACATCGGGCACCCCGTCCAGCGCTTGCTGCGGGTGGCCATCGGACCGGTTCGCGACCCGTCGCTCAAGGCCGGGGTGTGGCGGGAGTTGACGGCCGAGGAGATCGAGGGCCTGCGCCGCGGGGGCCGGCCGGTCGAGAGAGGTGAGGATGCGCGGACCAAAGGTGCCGGAGTACATCCGCAAGCTGGCCGTCTACGTGCCGGGAAAACCGATCGAGGAGGTGGAGCGGGAGCTGGGGGTGAGCGACATCGTCAAGCTCGCGTCGAACGAAAACCCCCTCGGCCCGTCCCCGAAGGCGGTGGCCGCCGTCAAGGCGGCGCTGCCCACCCTGCACCGGTACCCGGACGGAAGCGGGCACGCCCTCCGCAAGGCGCTCGCCGCTCGCCACGGCGTTGACATCGAGCAGGTGATCCTCGGCGCCGGGTCGGTCGAGATCATCGAGATGCTGGCGCGCGCGTTCATGGCGGACGCCGACGAGGCCGTCTTCTCGCAGCAGTCGTTCGTGTCCTATCAGCTCGCCGTTCACCAGGTGAACGGCCGGGCGGTGACCGTACCGGCGACCCCCGGGCGGGGCCACGACCTGCCGGCCATCGCGCGCGCGGTCGGCGACCGCACGAAGCTCGTCTTCCTCGCCAACCCCTGCAACCCCACCGGCACGTACTTCCCGCGCCCGGAGCTGGACCGGTTCCTCGCCGAGGTCGGCGACCGCGCGCTGGTGGTCACGGACGAGGCGTACCACGACTACGTCACGAGGCCCGACTATCCCGACGCGATCGAGGACGTCAAGGCCGGACGCCACGTCATGGTTCTGCGGACGTTTTCGAAGGTCTACGGACTGGCCGGCTTGCGCATCGGCTACGGGATCGCCGCGCCCGACGTCGTGGCCACGGTCAACCGGGTGCGCTCCCCGTTCAACACCTCGTCGCTGGCTCAGGTCGCCGCGCTCGCCGCCCTCGAGGACGGGGAGTGGGTCCGGAGCTCCCGCGAGCACAACCTCGGGGAGCTGGCGTACCTGCAGGGGGAGCTCGAGCGGCGAGGGGTCGCCTTCACGCCGTCGGTGACGAACTTCGTGCTCGTGGAGTTCTCCTCCGATATCGGCGAGCTCTTCCTCGAGTTCCAGAAGCGCGGCGTGATCATCCGGCCCGTCGGCGGCCCCGGCCTCGTCAACTGCGGGCGCGTTTCGGTGGGAACGCGCGCCGAGAACGACCGCTTCCTCGCCGCGCTGGGCGAGCTCCTCCCCGCTCGCGCGGGCGCCTGACCGGGGCTCCGGCGGCGAAGCCCCGGCGGCGCGATACGGGTACAATCGTTGCGGAGGGTCGACGATGGCGAGCTTTTCCCTGACCTGCCCGCACTGCCGCGCGTTGCTCGAGGTCGACGGCGACCGGCAGGTGATCGTCGGCTCGCAGCCGCACGAGGCGTCGCACGCCCAGGCGTCGCTCGAGGGGCGGCTGCAGGCGCTCTCCGACGAGCGCGCGGCGGCTCGGGCGAAGATGGACGAGGCGATGCGCGCCGAGAAGGCCGGCGCCGCCGTTCGCGAGGAGAAGTTCAAGAAGCTCCTCGAGGTGGCCAAGAGCGAGCCGGTGACCAAGCCCGTTCGCGACGTGGACCTCGACTAGCCGGAACCGACGGTGCCGGCCGGGTCTGCGCGATCGAGGACGACCACGGTGGCCCCCCAGCCGCCGAGTTCAGGCGGTGCCTCGCGCGCCGCGACCACGAACGGCAACGAAGCGAGCACCGCGTGCACGCTCGCCCGTTGCACGCCGCGGCCGCGACCGTGGATCAGCCGGACTTCCGTGAGGCCGGCGGCGCGCGCCGAGAGCAGGTACTCGACCACCAGCGACGCCACGTCGCGCGGCGAGAAGGCGTGCAGGTCGAGCGTGTCCTCGACGGGCAGCGCGACGGGCGGGTCAGTGCCGTCCATGGCCGGGTCCGGCGGAGGTGTGGCGGGCCAGCAGCCAGAACCCGAGCACCCCCTCGGCGAGCAGGAGGGCGCGCACCAGCTGCCCGGCCGTCGGCGCCGGAACGGCGACGAGCAAGAGCCCCATCGCGATCGCCACCAGCGCCATCCCGGCCATCGTCCATGGCACCATCGCCCTGATCCCTGCGCCCCGCCGGAGGTGCCACCACACCAGGCCGGCCATCACCCAACCGAGCGCGATCAGCGCCGGAACGGACAGCAACCCCTCCATGCCCGTACGGTATCGTCGCCGCGGCGGGCGTGCAAGCGGGGGGGGCGGGCAGAAGGCGGAGGAACGCCGTGAGGGTCTCGATCGTCGTACCGGCCTACAACGAAGAGGCCACCATCACCGAGGTGTTGGACCGGGTGGCGACCGCGCCGTACCCGGGCGAGGTCTCCGAGGTCGAGATCGTCGCGGTGGACGACTGCTCGCGCGACGCGACGGCCGCCCGGCTCGCCGCCTACCGGGTGCCGGCGGCCGCGACCCGGCCGTGCCGCTTCTCCTGCCTCCGCCACGAGGTCAACCGCGGCAAGGGCGCCGCCCTGCGGACGGGGTTCGCGCAGGCCACCGGCGAGGTCATCGTCGTCCAGGACGCCGACCTCGAGTACGACCCGGCCGACTACCCGGCGTTGTTCGCGCCGATCCTCGCGGGGAAGGCCGACGTCGTGCTCGGAAGCCGCTTCCTGGGGGGGCCGCACCGGGTCCTCTTCTTCTGGCACCTGGTCGGCAACCGGTTCCTCACACTGCTGTCGAACATGTTCACTGGACTCAACATGTCCGACATGGAGACGTGTTACAAGGTGTTCACCCGCACGGTGAAGGACGGCCTGCGCCTGACCTCGGAGCGCTTCGGGTTCGAGCCGGAGTTCACGGCCCGGGTCGCCAGGATGGGGGTCAAGGTCTACGAGGTCCCGATCTCGTACAACGGGCGGACGTACGCCGAGGGGAAGAAGATCGGCTGGGCCGACGGCTTCGACGCGATCTGGTGCATCCTCAAGTTCAACATCTGGGCGCGGTAGAGGAGGCGCCCGCGATTTCCTCCCACCGCCGCACCAGAGCGGCAGCCTCGGCCGAGCCTTCGCGGGGCGCCCAGGCGGCGAAGTCGTCCCCGGCGAGGGGCCGGAACGGGCCGGGCTTGACCTCGAACAGGGCGGTATCGGGCGCGAGCGAGACCACCGTGTGCCAGAGCGCCCCGGGGAGCTCGACCGCCCACGCCCCGCCCGGCGCGATGGCGGCGGTTTCGGCGACGGCGCCGGCGTCGTCGAAGGTGAACACGGCGGCCCGGCCCGCCAGGGCGAGGAAGAGCTCGAAGCGCGCGCCCGCGTGGCGGTGCGGGCGGACGTACGTGCCCGGCTGGAAGACGTTGAGCATCCGTTGGATCGGATCGTCGAGCGCGGGGTGGACGTTGAGGTTCGCGCGGCGTCGGGGCGAGCCGGCGGCGGCGGCGAGCGTGCGCTCGAGCGCGGCGTCGTCGAACACCCTGAGACCGGGCACCGGCTTCAGCCCGGGTACTTCCCGTGGATGTAGTCGGTGAGCATCCGCAGCTCGAACGCCTGGTTGCGACTGTCCCAGCGCACCAGGTCGCCGATCGAGATGACCCCGACGATCTCGCCGTCCGCGACGACCGGCAGATGCCGGCAACGCCGCTCGGTCATGATCGCCATCGCCTCGCTCGCCGGTGTCGAGGGCTGGATGCAGGCGACGTCCGCCGTCATGACCTCGGCCACCCGCGTCGTCGTGGGGTCGAGTCCGTTCAGGATGACCCGGGTCATCAGGTCGCGCTCGCTGAAGATCCCGGAGCACCCGGTCCCGTCGCAAACGAGGACGGCGCCGACGCGCCGGGCGCACATCTGCTGGACGGCGTGCAGGACGGTGGTTTCGGCGTCGACCTTGAAGACCTGCGTGCCCTTGTCGCCGAGGATGTTGCCGACGGTTTCCATGGTCCCCCCCGCTGGGTCGGTTCCCGGCAACGATATCACGGGCGTTCGGCGAGGGTGAGGAAGAACGCCCGCACCGCGGCCGCCGGGTCGTCGCGGCGCAGCGAGGCCGGGTCGCCCCCGGTCCACTCCTCGGGCAGGAGCGAGCGGTAGGGATCGGCGAGGAAGCGTTTGCAGACCAACGCGATGACTCCGCGATCCTCAGCCGAGCGGATCAGTCGCCCGGCCGCCTGCACCACCCGGGTCATCCCCGGGACGAGGTAGGCGTACTCGAAGCCCCGCTCGTAGCGATCGTCGAAGTACACCTTGAGCAGCTCGCGCTCGGGGCCGACCTGCGGCAGGGCCGGGGAGACCACGATCACCTCCGAGAGCATCTCACCCGGGTAGTCCACCCCCTCGGCGAAAACCCCTCCCAGCACCGCCAGGAGGAGGACGGGTTTGCCGCCGCGGAGGCGCGCCAGG
The DNA here is from genome assembly GCA_004298115.1 of Acidobacteriota bacterium. Lineage (GTDB taxonomy): Bacteria > Acidobacteriota > Thermoanaerobaculia > Thermoanaerobaculales > Thermoanaerobaculaceae > RBG-13-68-16. The sequence continues at coordinate 16,320 of SCRJ01000140.1, read as the reverse complement.
ACGTCGCGGCGCGCCTGGTCGGAATCGCCGCCGCGCTGCACCTCGACGCTGTGGCCCGGGGCGACGAGGCGGTCGGCGACCTCCTGGAGGAACGCGTAGGAGGGGAAGAGCACCAGCCCATTCCGGTCGGGCGGCGCCAGCTCGGCGACGAGCTCCGCGATGCGCCCGTACCAGCGGGGGCGGGCGCGGTACGTCGTGTCCACCTCGTCGACCGCCACGATCAGGCGGTTCTCCGGCGGGAACGGCGAAGGCAGGCTGACCGCGTCGGTGCGGTCCGGGTCGAAACCGAGCAGGTCGCGGTAGAACTCGAACGGCTCGAGCGTCGCCGACATCGCGACGCAGCCGGCCGAGCGCGCGATCGTCGCGCCGGTGAAGCGGGCGGCGTCCAGGCAGAAGACACGCAGCCGCTCGTCGGGATCGGCGCCGGCGGACCGCTCGACCAGCGGGACGAGCTCGCGGCCGCCGTCCTGCAGCAGGTCCGTGACCCGCGCCAGGGAGAGCAGGACGTCGACCACGGGGTCCTTGGCGAGCCAGAGCTCGGCGTTGCGCTTGAACGTGAAGTACGGGGCGACGAGGGCGTCGAGACCGAGGCGGAGCTCGGCGAGCGGAGCGGGATCGAGATCGATGCGCCGGCTGCCTTCGCGGTTGCCGACCGCGCCGGCCACCTCCTGCGCGATGAGATCGTCGAGGCCCCCCAGGAGCTCGTCGAGGTCGCGGCAGACCTTCTGGCGATGGCCCTCCACGATGCGCCGGGCCTCCCGGACGGTGCTGCGCCCGAGGCGCGGGGAGAAGTACTCCCGCGCGCGGTCGACGAGGTTGTGGGCTTCGTCCACCACCAGGATCGTGTCCTCGAGCGCACCCTCGGCCGCGAGGCCGAAGAGCGCGATACCGGGGTCGAACACGTAGTTGTAGTCGCACACGACGGCGCTGGCTTCGTTTCCGAGCGCGAGGGAAACCTCGAACGGGCAGACCTCGGCCGCGTGGGCGACCGCGAAGATGCGGTCGGGTTCGAGGTGAGGGGGGCCCGCGAGCAGGGCCGACAGTACCCCGCGCTGCGCCAGCTTGGCGCCGTAATCACGGGCGTGGAGGCAGAAGTCCTCGTGGCACACCACTTCCCGGTTGGCACACATCTTCGCCTTGGCTCGGATCTGAATCGAGCGCCAGCCGCCGGTCTGCATCGCTTGCAGCGTCGCGACCGCGAGCTGCTGCTGCAGCGTCTTGGCAGTGAGGAACGCGACGCGGCGGCCGGTGGCGAGGGCGAGTTTCAGCGCCGGGTGGAGGGCGGACGCGGTCTTGCCGACGCCCGTGGGCGCGGCGAGCAAGAGGTGACGGCCCGCGCCGAGCGCTTCCTCGACCGCGGCCATCGCCTCGGCCTGGACCGGGCGAACCAGAGCAAACGGGAACGGGAGCTCGGCGGCCGCGGCGCGCCAGGTCGCACGCGTCCGCTCCCGCGCCTGTTCGGCGGCGACCAGCACGTGCAAGCGCGTGCGGAGGTAGGCTTCGACCTCCCGCGCCGACCACGGGACCTCTTCGACGCGGTGGTCGTCGTCGCCGAGGTCGACGAGGAGGAGACGGACGGTCGCGCCTCCGTCGGGAAACAGACACCAACCGTACAGCCGCGCCTGCCAGCGAAAGCGCTCGAGCCGCTCGTGCGCCAGGGGGTGGTGGAGCTCGGTGCGGAAGTGCAGCGTCTTGATCTCTTCGACGACGGGCCTGCCGTCGTCCCCGCGGGTGAGGCCGTCGGCGCGCCCCAGGATCCGCATCGTCCAGCCGTCCACCGCGAACACGGCGTCGACCGCGACCTCGCTGGCGTACCGGGCGTCGGCCGCGAAGCGCTGGGCCTGGACGGTCCGGTGCAGCTCGGCCCCCACGGAAAGGCGGGCGAGCCCCTCCCCGAGGCCCCCGAGACCGGGCCGCAGCGTCTCGGGGAGCAGGTCGTGGACCGAGCATGTCACCTGCCGGGTGTCGAGGTCGATGCGGACTGCCACCGCGGCTATTCTACGCGCCGCCGGCGGGGCGGCCGGCACCGAAGTTCGTGGCAGCGGGCGCGCCGCCGCGCTAGAATCGCGACGGTTCGACACGAGGGAGGGTACTTGGCGGATATCCAGAGCGTGCTCCGGCCGCTGGAGCAGTTCGAGCGTTTGATGCAGGAGATCTACAACGAGCTCGCGGACGCGCTTGCCCAGGACGCCGAGGCTGCGGCCCTGTTCTCGAAGCTGGCGTTCGAGGAAGGATCGCATCTCAGCCAGGTGCAGTTCCTGCGGCGGCTGGCGCGGCAGAACGCGGCGCACTTCGGCGACGTCGAGATCGATCTGGGCGTTCTCGTGCGCGAGGTCGAGGAACTCGAGACGGTGCGCGAGGCGGCTCGCCGGCTCTCGCTGCGCGAGGCGCTGGTGCTCGCGATCCAGTTCGAAGGCGGAGTGGCGGAACTCCACACCCGGCCGGCGATCGCGAAAGCGAACCCGGACGTCGCCCGCGCGCTGGGCAACCTGCACGCCGCCGACGAGCGCCACCGCAACGCGCTGATCGAGCTCGCGTGCAGACGGGGGTTCAGGACGCCGTAGGCCGCCGGGGGAGCGGGTGTTCCCAGGCGATGAAAGGGGCCGGGATGGCGAAAGGGTCAGGCGCAGGGGATCTCGACGAGCTTTTCGTGGGGCCTGGCCGCCGGTCGGCGGCGGCCGCGGGCGCCCCGAAGGCGGACCCGGGAGGGTTGTCGGCGGACCTCAACGGCCTCGTCCGCCAGTACGAGGACGTCGGCCGCGAGGCGGAGCGAATCGCCAGCGGGCTCTCGGATCGGCAGTTCAACTGGCGCTCGAGTTCCGGCCGCTGGTCGATCGCCGAGTGCTTCGGGCACCTCAACATCGTCGGTTCAGAGCTTCTCCCGCGGATCGACGGCGCCATCGGCCAGGCGCGCGGGCACGCGTGGTACCGGAAGGGCCCGCTCCGGGTGGGGTTCGTCGGCCGGCGACTGATCGCGGCGGCCGAGCCCCCGGCCCGGCGCAAGCGGCGGGCCCGCCCTGACCATGTGGCGGCGGGTGATCAGGCGATCGACCTCGTTCTTCCCGCGCTGCTCGATCTCAACCGCCAGCTCGGCATGCGGGCCAAGGCGGCGAGCGGGCTCGACATCACGCGACCCAAGGTGACCGCGTTCGGAGCGCGGGTGTTCAGGCCCAGCCTGTACGAGCTCTTCCTGGTGCTCGCGGCGCACGAGCGCCGCCACTTGCGACAGGCGCAGGCGGTGAAGGACGACCCTGGGTTCCCGCGGGGGAGGGCCGCCGGCCCGGTCGCGCCGCGGCCCCCACGGTGAGGGCCGCCGTGCCGCCGCCCCGCGGACGCCGCAAGCAGGGCCGCGAGCGTGCGGCCCCGCCGGCGGAACCGGACCGCCCCCACGGGGTCCGGCGCCGGGCGCAGAACGCCCGGGTGCATGGCGACGTCGCGGCGGCGCCGGAGGGTGGAGCGTGGAACGACGTCTACGCCGTCGTGCGGGCGATCCCGGCCGGGCGGGTGATGACGTACGGCCAGATCGCGGCTCTGCTCGGAAGCAGGCTGTCGCCGAGGGCGATCGGCTGGGCGATGCACGTCTGCCCGGACGACGTGCCGTGGCACCGGGTCGTGAACGCTCTCGGCCGCTGCTCGACGGATCGGTTGGGGGACATGCCTCCGGGACTGCAGCGGAGACTCCTCGAGCAGGAAGGCGTGGAGTTCCGGCTCGACGGCGCGCTCGAGCTGGCGCGCTTCCGGCACGTTCCCCGGGTGCGGCGGGTCCGGGTCCGCTGAGCCGGAGCGGCGACTCCCGGGTCTAGAATCGGACCGCATGGGCGCGACCGTTCCCGCGACGCGGTTCTTTCAGCTGGTGCTGCCGGACTACCTGGCGGTCCTGCTGGTGGAGCGAGGCCTCGCCGCGAACTCGGTGGCCTCGTACCGGCGGGACCTGGAGAGCTTCGGGAGGTGGCTGGCCGAGCGCGGCCTCGATGCGGCGGCGTGCCAGCGCTCGGAGTTGCGGCGCTACCTCACCGTCCTGCGCGGCAGGGGCCTGGCGGCGCGGTCCGCGGCGAGGGCGCTGGCGGCGCTCCGCGGGCTGTACCGGTACATGGTCGAGCGCGGCATCTGCGCCCACGACCCGACGCTCGACCTCGAGTCGCCGAAGCTGATGCCGGCGCTGCCGCACTTCCTCACCGCCGAGGAGGTCGATGCGCTGCTCGCGGCGCCCGACGTCTCGCGCCGGCTCGGTCTTCGCGACCGTGCCATGATCGAGACGCTGTACGCGACGGGCGTCAGGGTGTCCGAGCTCGTCGGGCTCACGCTCGGCCAGCTCCGCCTCGACCCCGGTTACGTGCGCGTCTGGGGGAAGGGCGGGAAGGAGCGCATCGTGCCGGTGGGTGCGGCGGCGCGCGCCTGGTTGGCCAGGTACATCGAGGAGGTGCGGCCCGGACTGGATCGCAAACGGTGCGACGATCTCTTCCTCACGGTGCGGGGCGAGGGGATGACGCGCCAGTGTTTCTGGCAACTCATCAAGGCGCACGGCCGCCGGGCGGCGATCGCGACGCACCTTTCGCCGCACGTCCTGCGGCACTCGTTCGCGACGCACTTGCTCGAACACGGGGCCGACCTGCGGGCGGTGCAGGCGATGCTCGGGCATTCCGACATCTCGACCACGGAGATCTACACGCACGTGACCCGCGAACGCCTGCGGACGCTGTACGACAGCAAACACCCCCGCGCATGAGGCCTGCGACCCCACCGCCGCTTCACGACCCGCCGCGGGGGGGCGCCGCGCCCCGGTGCCGGGAACGCGGTCCCGGCTCGGGGTGGGCGAGGACAGCGGTGGCGATGGCGGCCACGGTGCTGGGCCTGGTCGGGGCCCAGGGCGTGGCCAGGGCGCAATACCTGGCGGTGTTCGTGGACGGCCGCCTGCTCAAGGTCGCCGCGGCGCGAGTCGTCGGCGCCACCGAGATCCGGCTCGAGCTTCCGGGCGGCGGCGCGATCGAGGTCCCGTTGTCGCGCCTCGACCGGGTCATCGCGGACGAGGTGGAGGCGAAACCGGCGCCGATCCCGGTGCCGTCGTGCCGCTTCGACTACGCGGGCCAGGCCCTGCCTCCGGGTACGCCCTTCGCCGAGCAGATCGAAAGCGCCAGCAGGGGCGCCAACCTCTCCCCCCGCCTCGTCGCCGCCGTGGTCGCGGCCGAGTCGGGGTTCAAACCGTGGGCGGTCTCGCGCGTAGGGGCCGCAGGCCTGATGCAGCTCATGCCGTCGGTCTGGCTGGGGCAGGGACTCGCCACCCCGTACGAGCCGGGCGCCAACCTCAAGGCCGGGTGCCGCCACCTCAGGGGGCTGCTCGACCGCTTCGGAGAGCTGACGCTGGCGCTGGCGGCGTACAACGCCGGCGTGGCGACCGTCGTCAAGGGCGGCGGCGTGCCCCCCTACCGGGAGACGCGGGATTTCCTCCGCCGGGTGTTGGCGAGGTACTGTCCCGAGCGCTCGGGGCCGGGTTCCGGATGAGTTGTGATTGCACGTATAATGCACGTGCTTCAGCCGGTGCGGAACACGGCGCCGACACGTGCGGTTGGTGATGATGGGCGGGAGGATCGATGCGCGAGCCTGAACCGAAGCTGTCATTGCCCGTAGCCGGTCGCGCCGGGCGTGGCGGGGGCGGCCTCCACGAGAAGGACGGCGACCCCGCGTTTCTCACCACCAGGGTGGAGGCGTGGATCGACGCGGCGCGCAAGAACAGCCTGTGGCCGTTTCCGTTCGGCACCGCGTGCTGCGCGATCGAGTTCATGTCGTTCATGATGTCGCACTACGACATCTCCCGCTTCGGGGCCGAGGTCGTGCGCTTCTCGCCTCGGCAGTCGGACCTGTTGATCGTCGCCGGGACCGTGACGGACAAGATGGCCCCGGTGATGGTGCGGATCTACGAGCAGATGGCCGAGCCCAAGTACGTGATCTCGATGGGCGTGTGCGCGTGCACCGGCGGCTTCTACCGGGCCTACCACGTGGTCCAGGGGATCGACGAGTTCATCCCGGTGGACGTGTACGTGCCCGGGTGCCCTCCGACCCCCGAGGCGCTGCTGCAGGGGGTGGTGAAGCTGCAGGAGATGATCGCCAGGGGCGAGACCCGCTACCAGCGTGCGCTGGCGGCGGCGAAGGCGGCGGGCGCGTGAGCGGACCGGGGGGGCGAATGGACAACCGCGAACAGACTGTGGCCGCGATCCGCAGCGTCTTCCCCGAGGGTGAGGGCGTCGCAGAGATCCCCGGCGGGGAGATGCCGGCGTTTCGCGTCGACCGCGGCGCGCTGCCGGCGCTCGCCCGCCACCTCAAGAACGATCCGGCGTTGGATTTCAAGCTCCTCCTCGACGTCTGCGGCGTCGACTACCCCGGGCGCGACGAGCGGTTCGAGGTCGTGTACCACGCAGCGTCGCTCGAACGCGGGCAGCGCATCCGCCTCAAGGTGCCGGTGCCGGAAGGCGATCCCGTCGTTCCGTCCCTGTTCGGCGTGTGGCGGGCGGCCGATTGGTTCGAGCGCGAGGCGTTCGACATGTTCGGCATCCGCTTCGAGGGCCACCCCAACCTCAAGCGCATCCTGTGCCACCAGGCGTTCCAGGGCCACGCCCTGCGCAAGGACTACGACCCCGGCCAGCGCTGGCTGCTCCGCGAGACGGAGCAGGACGACATGCCGGCGTGGGCGAAGGAACGCCCGGAGGACGCCGACCACTTCGAAACCCAGGTGCTCAACCTCGGTCCCTCGCATCCCGCCACGCACGGCACCCTGCGCACGGTCGTCAGGCTGGACGGCGAGATCATCACCAAGGCCGAGGTCGAGATCGGCTACCTGCACCGGTGCTTCGAGAAGATGGCGGAGAGCCACACCTGGAACCAGGTGATCCCGTACACCGACCGCCTCAACTACTGCTCGGCGATGATGAACGGCGTCGGCTACGCGCTCGCCGTCGAGAAGATGCTCGGGGTCCCCGCGCCGCCGCGGGCGCAGACGATCCGTCTCATCCTCTCGGAGCTCTCGCGGATCATGGACCACATCGTGGACATCGGGGCGAACCTCAACGACCTCGGCGCCATGACGCCGTTCTTGTACATGTACGAGGCGCGGGAGGAGATCTACTCCCTGCTCGAGGCCTGCTGCGGCAGCCGTCTGACGATGTCGTACGTGCGCATCGGGGGGCTCTCGCACGACGTGCCACACGACTTTGCCGAATCGGTGCGGTACCTTCTCAAGCGCATCCCGACGCTCATCGCCGACATGGAGACGCTGATCACCGAGAACCGGATCTTCCGCGACCGCACCGAGGGGATCGGCAGGCTCTCGGCCGAGGACGCGGTGGACTGGGGATGGACCGGGCCGTGCCTGCGCGCCTGCGGCGTCGCCTACGACGTCCGCAAGGCCTACCCGTACCTGGGCTACGAGACGTACGACTTCAAGGTGCCGGTCTCGCACGGCGGCGACACGTACGCGCGGTACCTCGTGCGGGTCGAAGAGATCAAACAGTCGCTCGCGCTCGTGGAGCAGGCGCTGGGGCGGCTCGCCCCGGGGCCGATCATCGTCGACGACCACAACGTCGCGCTGCCTCCGAAGGAGAAGGTCTACACCGAGATGGAGTCCCTGATCTGGCACTTCAAGCTCATCATGGAGGGCATGAAGGTGCCCGCCGGGGAGGCGTACGGCTTCAGCGAAGGGGCGAACGGGGAACTGGGCTACTACATCGTGTCGGATGGGGGAGGCAAGCCGTACCGCATCAAGGTCCGGCCGCCGTGTTTCGCGATCTTCCAGGCGTACCCGCACATGCTCGAGGGAGCCACCGTGTCCGACGCCGTGGCCATGCTGGGCAGCTTCAACGTGATCGCCGGGGAGCTCGACCGATGATGACCCGCGACGTGGTCGTGTGCGACGCGAAGCCGCTGGGCACGCTGCAGCGCTTCTACCTCGTCGAGGTCGCGAAGGGCCTGGCCGTGACCCTGCGCCACTTCCTCGGCAACCTCTTTGCGCGACAGTACACCGTGACCGTCGAGTGGCCGGAGGTCAAGCGCGAGTACTCCGAGCGCCTGCGGGGACGCCACATCCTGCTCGCAAGGCCGGACGGGTCGCCGCGCTGCGTCGCCTGCTACATGTGCGAGGAGGCGTGCCCGGCGGCGTGCATCCACATCGAGGCGGAAGAAGACCCGGCGAGCCCCACGGTCGAGTACGAGAAGCGCCCGAAGGTCTTCACGATCGACCTCTTGCGCTGCGTCTACTGCGGCTTCTGCGTCGACGCCTGCCCCAAGGAGGCGATCGTGATGTCGCGGACGCACGAGATGGCGTTCGCGGGGCGGGCCGAGGCCGTCGTCGGGCTCGACGAGCTGCTCCAGAATGGACCCTACGACCGGCTCGACCTCGGCTACCGGCCGTACTTCGGAGCGCCGCGGAGCAGGATCGAGCTGCCGATCCCGGTCAAGGCGTCGCGACCGCCGGGGTGACGTTCGCCGGTGCAGGTTCGGCCCGCGGGCGGCCGCCGGCGTCGAGATCGGGTTGGGCGGATCGCGGCCGAAAAAACGTGGGGCGGCGCCGAAGCGCCGCCCCTGGCTTGTCGCCTGAGCCGATCGTCAGATCGCGCGGACGTTGGCCGCCTGCAGGCCCTTGGGGCCACGCACGACGTCAAACTCGACCCTCGCACCCTCCTTGAGAGTGCGGAAGCCTTCGCCGGCGATGGCGGTGTAGTGGACGAACACGTCCTCGCCGCCCTCCTGGGTGATGAAGCCAAAGCCCTTGGTATCGTTGAACCACTTGACAGTTCCCTGCGCCATGCTGCTTTCTCCTTGTTGCTGGCGGCCTTCTGATGCCGCCCTTCCCTGTGCCGGGAGCGTCCCGGCGTACGCCAAAAAGCCGCAAGGACGCTGCCCCTTGCGGCGGGTTTACCTCAACTCTGCGTTGCTCCGCAACAGCCGAAAAAACTCACGTATCTACGTTGCCACACGAAACGGCGTTTGTCAAGGCCCCCGCGGAGCGCCCCCGGCTACTCCTCCTCGTCCTCGGTCTCGCCGCCGGCCGCCGCGGCGATGATCTTCTCCTGGATCTGGCGCGGCACCTCGTCGTAGTGCGAGTACTCCATGTGGAAGTCGCCGCGGCCGCCCGTGATCGAGCGCAGGGTCTGGGAGTAGGTGAGCATCTCGGCGAGCGGGACCTGCGCCTTCACCACCGTCTGGCCGTCGCCGGGCTCCATGCCCTGGACGCGCCCGCGACGGGCGTTCATGTCGCCCATGATGTCGCCGAGGAACTCGTCCGGGGTCGTGATCTCCACGTGCATGACCGGCTCGAGGATGGTCGGCCCGGCCTGCTTGACGCCCTCGCGGAACGCCTTGCGGCCGCACGTGCGGAACGCCATGTCCGAGGAGTCCACCGGGTGGAACTTGCCGTCCAGGAGGGTGACGGAGAAGTCCACCATCGGGTTGCCGGAGATCGCGCCGCGCTCGGCCGCATCGACGATGCCCTTGTCGATCGAGGGGCGGTAGTTGTTCGGGATCGAGCCGCCGTAGATCTTGTCCACGAACTCGTAGCCGCCGCCGCGGGGCCGGGGTTCCAACCGGACCTTGGCCTCGGCGAACTGACCGTGGCCGCCGGTTTGCTTCTTGTGACGGGCCGTGATCTCGACCGTCCTCGTGATCGTCTCGCGGTAGGGGACCTTGGGCGCCTGCAGGGTGACGTCGACCTTGTACCGCTTGCGCAGCCGGGCCACCGCGATCTCCACGTGGAGCTGGCCGGCGCCGGCGACGAGCTGCTCCTTGGTCTGCGGGTCGCGGCCGATGTGGAGGGTGGGATCCTCGTCCTGGAGCTTGGCGAGCCCCTGGGCGATCTTGTCCTCGTCCCCCTTGGCCTTCGCCGCAATGGCGAACGAGATCGCGGCCTCCGGGATCGCAACCGGGGGCACGAGAATTGCGCCGTCCCTGCCCGTCAGCGTCTCGCCGGTGCGCGTCTCCTTGAGCTTGGCAACCGCTCCGATGTCGCCGGCGACGAGCTTGTCGACCACCACGAGATCCTTGCCCTGCATCCAGTTGACCGGGCCGAAGCGCTCCGCGGCGTCACGCTGGCGGTTGTGGTAGGTGCCGTCGGACGCGAGCGTGCCGGCGAAGACGCGCAGCAGCGTGATGCGCCCCGCATAGGGGTCGGCGATCGTCTTGAACACGTAGGCGACCGGCGTGTCGCCGCCGGGCGCGAGCACGACCTCCTCGCCGGCGACGTTCTTTGCCGCGATCGGCGACGCCATCGGGCTGGGGACCAGCTCGACGAGCGCGTCCATGAGGGGTTGCACCCCCTGGTTGCGCCCGGCCGAGCAGAAGACGAGCGGGAAGAGCTTGCGCGACGCCACCGCTCGCTTGAGGCCCGCGACGAGGAGGTCGTCCGCGAGCGTCCCCTCGGCGAAGAACTTCTCCAGCAGCGCTTCGTCCTGCTCGGCCACCATCTCGATGATCGCGTTGCGGGCCGCGGCGGCCTCGTCCTTCAGCTCGGCAGGAACCGCCACCTCCTGCATCGCGCCGCTCTCGTCGGCGGCGAAGGTGTACGCCTTGCCGCGGACGAGGTCGACGACGCCGGAGAAGTGGGCCTCCTCGCCGATCGGAAGCTGGATGGGCAGCACCTCGCGCCCGAACCGCTTCTGCAGCTGCTGCAGGGTGCGCGACGCCGATGCGCGCTCGCGGTCCATGCTGTTCGCGGCGAAGATCACGGGCTTGGAGGTCGCGGCGCAGACCTTCCAGATCTTCTCGGTCTGGACTTCCGGACCGGCCACGGCGGAAACCAGCATGAGCGCCGCCTCTGCGACCTTGACGCCCTGAACGGCCTCGGTCGTGAAGATGGCGTACCCGGGAGTGTCGATCAGGTTGAGCTTGCAGTCGCGGTGGTGGGCGTACGCGAGCGCGTCGCCGATCGTGATCTTCCGCTCCACCGCCTCGTCGTCGAAGTCGGTCACCGCGGTGCCCTTGTCCACCTTGCCGAGCCGGTTGACCGCCTTGGCGTCGTACAGGATGGCGGAGATCAGGCTGGTCTTCCCGGTCGAGGAGTGACCGACGACCGCCACGTTTCGGATGCTCTCACTGGGGACTGGGTTTGCTGGCATGGACAGGCGACCTCCCGTCGCACGGAGTCCGGGAAGTATATCCAGCAAGCGGCGGAAACGGAAGCGCCGAAAGGCAAGAACTCGGGGTTCGTGGGCTGCCCAGCGCAGGACGTGGTCCGTGGTCGGTGGTCCGTGGTCAGCAACGACAGGAACTCAGGACTCTAGCCTTGGGGCGCAACACGCGCAGGAGACGGGTAAAGAGGAGACCGGTCCGGTTCGTCTCACGCGAGCGAGAGCTCGCGTCCGGTGAGACGGCGGTAGGCTTCGAGGTAGAGGGCGCGGGTCCGGGCCACGATCTCGGTCGGGAGCGTCGGGGCCGGGGGCTGCTTGTCCCAACCGGACGCCTCGAGCCAGTCGCGCAGGAACTGCTTGTCGAACGACGGCGGGTTGCTCCCGGGCCGGTAGAGGTCGGCGGGCCAGAAGCGCGACGAATCGGGCGTCAGCGCCTCGTCGGCCCAGACCAGTTTGCCCTCGTCGTCGAGCCCGAATTCGAACTTCGTGTCGGCGATGATGATGCCCCGCGCCTCGGCGAGCGCCGCCGCCTTGCGGTACAGCTCGAGCGAGACGGCCCGGAGCCGTTCGGCGACGCCGCCGCCGACGAGGCGCACGACCTCGTCGAACGGGATGTTCTGGTCGTGGCCGACCTCGGCCTTGGTGGACGGTGTGAAGACCGGGGCCGGGAGGCGGTCGGCCTGCTGCAGGCCGGCCGGCAGCGGGACGCCGCACACGCTGCCGTGCGCCTGGTACTGCTGCCACCCCGACCCGACGATGAACCCGCGGACGACGCACTCGACGGGAGCGATGCGGACCGCCCGCGCCAGGCAGGCGCGGCCCTCGAGCAGGGGCTCCCCTGAGAACGGCGCGGGAAAGTCCCCGAGGCGGGTCGCCACGACGTGGTTGGGGACGACGCCCGCCAGGGTCTCGAACCAGAAGTTCGAAAGCTGCGTCAGGACGATGCCCTTGCCCGGGACGCCGGGATCGAGCACGGAATCGAACGCGCTGATGCGGTCGCTCGCGACGATGACCAACCGCTCGCCGTCCGCCTGGTAGACGTCGCGCACCTTGCCGCGCCGGAGCAGCCGCCCGGGGAAGAGCGGGGCGGAGGGGAACGGCGCGGGCGTCGCCACCGGACTAGCTCTGCTTGGGCTGCAGCACCGCGTTGGCCTGCACCGTCAAACGGGACTTGTACCTCGACGCGGTGTTGCGCTGGAAGACGCCCTTGCGGACGCCGCCTTCGATGACGGACACCGTGCGCGGCAGCAGCTCCTTGACCTGACCGGCGTCGCCGGACGTGATGGCGGCCCGCAGCACCTTGATCGCGTTGCGAACACGGGTGCGCACGGCGCGGTTGCGGTTGCGGCGAACCTCGTTCTGACGACGGCGCTTCAGCCCTGACTTGATCCTCTTTGCCATGCAATCTCCCTTGAATCCCTTCGACTCACTTCACCTTGACCCCGAGAGCAGCCAGGCGGCTGCGTGCGAGCTCCGCCTCCCTGGTGCCGGGGTGTTCGTAGAGCACGTACTGCAGGTTGATCACCGCTTGCGATCGGTCGCCGAGCTCGAGGTAGGCGAGGCCCTTCTTGAGCAGCGCGGCGGCCGCCTTGTCGGACGTCTTGTAGGTGTTGATCAGCTGGGTGAAGGCGTCGATCGCCTCCTTGAACTGCTTCTTGGAGTAGTAGCACTCACCGATCCAGTAGAGCGCGTTGTCGGCGAGGTCGGTCGTCGGGTAGCGCTTGGCGTACTCGGAGAAGCCCTGGATCGCGAGGTCGAAGTTGCCGCGCAGGTAGTCCTCGTACGCGGCGTTGTAGAGCTGGCCCGGCTCGAGGACCCCGGCGGCCGGCTTGGGCGGCGCCTGGCCGGCGACCGGTGAACCGGCGGGTGGGGCCGGCGGCACGGACGAGGCGGGCGCGGGCGCTGGCGCGGCTGCGGCCAGCTTGTCGCGCGTCGCGGCCAGCTCGGCGGAGAGGGAGCCGAGACGCTGGTTGGTCGCGTCGAGGTTCGACTGCAGGGCCTGGATCTGATCGCGCAGCTGCCGCAGCTCGAGCTGGATGTCGGCGTTGGACTTGAGAACCTCGGCGTTCTGGTCCGCGAGCTTCGCGCTCATCGCCTGCAGGTCCTGCTTCCCGGAAGACTCCTTGCCCAGGTTCTCCACCTGGCGGGAGACATCCGTGATCTCGCGGTGCAGGAGCGTGATGTCGCCACTCGAGACGCACCCCGCCGCAACCACGGCGAGTCCCGGAACGATCAGCCATCGCATACGCCACCTCCTCATCGCGCCGTTACCACGAAGTGCACGCGCCGGTTCTGCGACCAGCAGCTCTCGTCGTGACATGTTGCGAACGGCTTCTCCTCCCCGTAGCTGATCGTCGTGAGCTGACCCGCGCCGACCCCCAGCGACACCAGATAGTCCTTGACGGCGTTGGCGCGGCGCCAGCCGAGCGCGAGATTGTACTCCTCCGTGTTGCGTTCGTCACAGTGGCCCTCGACGGAGACCTTGACCGTGGGATGTCCCTTGAGCCACGCGGCGTCGCCGGCGAGGACATCGCGAGCGTCGGGGCGCAGCTCGGACTTGTTGGTGTCGAAGAACGCGTCCTTCAGGTATCCGGCCTTGTTGATCTGCTCGAGGTCGGCCGGGAGCTCGCTCGTGCTGATCCCGCCCTCGGGGTTCTCGGCGGGGCTGATGCGGGGCTCGGGCGCGACGGTCGTGGTGCCGCCCCCGGGGGCTTCCGGGGCGGGCGACGTCGTCACCCCAGCCGGCGCGCTCTGGGGTTCCGGCGCGACCACGGCCTGGCGGTGGGCACACGCCGAGACGGTCAGGACAGCGCCGAATAGAACGGCGGCTAAGGTCTTGCTGCTCCAGAGACTAGACACAACGCCTCCTTTCGACGGGCGGACTGTACACCAAGCGCCGTGGAGTTGCCAACCCGTCTCACTGAACCTGTGCAACCCATGCCGGCTGGATGTTGTTTCCCTTGTCCGTGATCTGCCGCGGCCTGCCGCTCGGGTCGGTGATGAAGATCTGGCGCGTGCCGGTGCGGTTCGAGACGAACGCGAGGATGGTGCCGTCGGGGGACCAGCACGGCGACTCGTTGTTGCCCGGGCCGGGGATGATGGTGCGCTCGTTGGTCCGCAAGTCGAGGGTGGCGATCTGGAAGCGATCGCCGACGAGCGTCGTGTAGGCGACCTTGACGCCGTCGGGCGCCCAGGCGACCTCGTCGGCGTAGGTGTCTTCGAAGGTGAGCCGGCGGACGTTCGTGCCCTCGGCGTCCATGACGTAGAGCTGCGGGGAGCCGCCCGCGTTCGACGTGTAGGCGATCTGGCGGCCGCTCGGCGACCACGCGGGCTGCGTGCTGATCCCGAGCGTGTGGGTCAGGCGAGCGGGCGTGCCGCCCTGGACCGGCACCGTGTAGATGTCCGTCACGCCGTCGGGGCCGGCCGCGAACGCGACCGTCTTCCCATCGGGCGAAAAGCTGGGCGACGAGTTGACCCCGGGGAGCGTCGAGAGGGTCTTGAGGTACCCCTGCGTCGGGCGGAGGATGAAGAGCTGGGAAGGTCCGCGCAAAAAGCTCGTGAAGGCCAGCCACTCGCCGTCGGGCGACCACGCGGGCGAGAGCGCAATCGACCGATACGTCGTGAGCTGCTGTGCGTCGGCCCCGTCCCAGCGCATGACCCACAGCTCCTTGGCGCCGGTGCGGTCGGACACGAAGGCGATGCGGGAGAGGAACGGGCCCGGCCGGCCGGTGAACAGGTGGACCAGCTCGTTCGCCAGGGTGTGCGCCATCGTCGCCGCCAGGCTCACGGTGCCTTGAATGCGCCGCGAGAAGGCGACCTCGCCCGACGTGAGGTCCCAGAGCCGGGTCTCGAACACGAGCTGGTTGCCGGCGCCGGCGAAGTTGCCGTCGAGGAGGAACTGGGCGCCCACCGCGCGCCAGCGCTGGTGGGTCAGCGTCGGGTTGGCGGGGTCGACGACGACGAGTTTGGCGTTCTCCTCCGGGACGAGGCCGACCACCGCGGTTTCACCCAGGTCCTTGCGCAGGGTCGCGACGAAGAGCGCGGCCGCCGCCGGGTCGGTTCCCGGCCGCGAGCCGGGGTCGGGGACCGCGATGACCACCCTGGACAGGCCCGGGTTCGTGACCTTGAGGTACACCTCGTCCTGAGCGGGGGCCAAACGGCCCACCGCCATCGCGAGTGCGAACGCGACCACGACGAGAGTCCTCGTCCTCATCTTCTTCATCATCATCATCGTCATCAAGGCCCGAACTCCAGGTGCATCGTCAGTGTGCTCCCGCCGAACCCTTGCGGCAGCGGCGGGAACGGTGCCGCAGCATACACCGCCCGCAGCGCCGCTCGATCAAACGACGGCGAGGCGCTCGGGGATTCCAGGCCCGCCTCGGCGAGGCGGCCGGACCGCTCGATCACGCAGCGGACCCGGCACACGGTGCCGGCCGGGGCGGGGGGCCGGAACCAGTTCCCCTCGATCAGGGCCAGCACGCGGTTGAGGTAGTAGGCGAACGGGAACGGCTCCTCGCCGGCGCCGCCGGCGCCGAGCACGATGCCGCCGGACGCCGAGGCAACGCCGCCGTGCGCCGCGCCCGCCGCGCCGCCGGGCGCAGCCGGCGCGGGCTCCGCGGCGGCAACCGGCTGCGGGGCGGCCGCGTTCGAACCCGGTACCACATGCCGGGGTGGGGGCTCGTGCGGCCGGGCGGGTTTGGGCTTCGGCGGGTTTGCCGGGCTTCGCGGTCGCGCCGCGGCCGCAGGGTGGGCGGGCGGCGGCCCGCCGGCCTCGGCCCGGCGTTGGGCGGGCGCCGCCACGATGCGGACCTGGACGCTGGGGAGCGTGAGCGCGCGCGGGCGGTGCCCGGGAGACAGGAGCAGAACCCCGGCCACGGCGAGGTGGACGCCGAGGGCGCCGGCAACCGCCCAGCGCCACGGCAGGTCGAGGTGGGCGCGTTGCGCGAGCTCGTTGGAGACCGGGTCGATCATCGCCGATCGGGGGGGACGGTGACCATCCCGATCTCCTCCACCCCCATCCGGTTCAACGTGGCCAGGACGTCGACCACGAAGCCGTAGGGGAGGCGTTGGTCGCCCTTGAGGTAGACGGGGCGCGGGCCGCCGGCGAGCATCGGACCCAGTTTGGCGGCGAGGAGCTTCGGGTGCACCGGCTGGTCGCCGACGAGCACGAGCTGGTCGCGGGTCAGGGTGAGGACGATCGGCTCGGCGCCCT
>SCRJ01000139.1 GCA_004298115.1 Acidobacteriota bacterium | reverse complement strand
CCCCGAGCCGGAGGTCCTGCCGGTGTGCGAGGAGCTCGGGATCGGCTTCGTGCCGTGGGGCCCGCTCGGAGCGGGGTTCCTGACGGGCAAGATCGACGCGACGACGACGTTCGACCCGTCCGACTTCCGCACCTCGTTCCCCCGCTTCACGCCCGAGGCGCGGGAAGCCAACCGCGCGCTGGTGGACCTGCTCGCCGCGATCGCGAAGAAGAAGCGGGCGGCGCCGGCCCAGGTGGCGCTCGCGTGGCTGCTGGCGCAGAAGCCGTGGATCGTGCCGATCCCGGGCACGACCAAGCTCCACCGGCTCGACGAGAACCTAGGGGCGGTCGGGGTCGAGCTCACACCGGCCGACCTGAGGGAGATCGAGGCGGCGGCGTCCAAGATCGCGGTGCAGGGGGCGCGGCTCCCGGAGGCGATCCTCAAGCTCAGCGGCCGCTGACGGCGATCGCCGCGGACCCGATCCACCGTCGCGGCGGCAACCAGGCGATGCAAGGAATTCGACGGTCCTGAACCGTCAGAGGAGCAACGATGGAAACGCGCACTCTTGGCAAGAGCAACCTGGAAGTCTCGTCGCTCGGCCTCGGCTGCATGGGGATGAGCTTCTCCTACGGCCCGCCGGCGGACACCAAGGAGATGATCGCCCTGATCCGGACGGCCGTCGATCGCGGCGTCACCTTCTTCGACACGGCCGAGGTGTACGGCCCCTTCACGAACGAGGAGTTGGTCGGCGACGCCCTGGCCCCGGTGCGCGACCGCGTCGTCATCGCCACCAAGTTCGGCTTCAACCTCAACCCCGACGGGTCGCCCGGTTGGTCGGGCCTGAACAGCCGGCCGGAGCGCATCCGGCAGGTCGCCGACGCGTCGCTCAAGCGGCTGCACACCGACGTGATCGACCTCTTCTACCAGCACCGCGTGGACCCGGAGGTGCCGATCGAGGAGGTCGCCGGCACGGTCAAGGAGCTGATCCGGGAAGGCAAGGTGCGGCACTTCGGCCTGTCGGAGGCGGGCGTGCAGACGATCCGCCGCGCCCACGCCGTCCAGCCGGTCACGGCGCTGCAGAACGAGTACTCGCTGTGGACGCGGACCCCCGAGAAGGAGGTGCTCCCCACCCTCGAGGAGCTGGGCATCGGGCTGGTCGCCTACAGCCCGCTGGGCAAGGGCTTCCTCACCGGCGCGATCAGCGCGACCACTGCCTTCGACAGCTCCGACTTCCGCACCACCCTGCCGCGCTTCACGCCGGAGGCGCGCAAGGCGAACCAGGCGCTCGTCGACCTGCTCGCCGAGCTGGGGAAGCGGAAGCAGGCGACGCCGGCCCAGATGGCGCTCGCCTGGGTGCTCGCGCAGAAGCCGTGGATCGTCCCGATCCCGGGCACGACGAAGTTGCACCGCCTCGAGGAGAACCTGGGTGCGGCCGCCGTGCAGCTGACGCCGGAAGACCTGCGCGAGATCGATCGCGCCGCGTCGAAGATCGAGGTCCAGGGGGCCCGGTACCCCGAGAAGCTCGAGCAGCTGACCGGCCGCTAGGCAGGAGAGGAGAGAACCATGAGCAAGGAGCCTTCGGGAACAAAGAGGAAGTTCGGAGACCTCGCGCCGAAGTTCGTGGAGCTGACGGATGAGGTCCTGTTCGGCGACGTGTGGGAGCGCCCCGAGCTTTCGAAGCGCGACCGCAGCCTGGTCACGGTCGCCGCGCTGGTCGCGCTGAACCGTCCGGAGCAGCTGCGGTTCCACCTCGCCAGGGCGCTGGCGAACGAAGTCACGCAGGAGGAGCTGGTCGAGGTCATCACCCATCTCGCGTTCTACTCGGGCTGGCCGTGCGCGGTGACCGCCATGGGCGTCGCGAAGGAGCAGTTCCTGCCGAGCCACCCGTAGCAGGTCAATCAACATGTGGCATGGCTCGCCCTGGACCATGAAAGCGGCTGTCATCGCGAGGAGGCCGCTCGCGAGGCGAGCGGCCGACGCGGCGATCCCGACGTCATCGGGGTGACCTCGGGATCGCTTCCCCCACGTCGTCGCTCCGCTCCTCCTCGGGGCAGGCTCTTCGCCGCCTCCGGCAGGACTCGCGATGACAGGGGTTTGTAGCGCGACCTTCAGGAGAATGACCGGGGGCGATAGACTCTGAATTCTCCGCGCAGGAGGTGCCGACCATGCAGGCCTCTCGCCCCAAGTCGCCCAAGTTGACCACCCTCATGGGGTCGAACGCGGCGGACCCCTTCACGCGGCGCGCGAGAAGGTGAGATGGTGATGGCCGCTCCCGACGGCAGCTCTGATACTGCTAATATGCCTGGACGTGGCACCTATGGGGCCTTGCGGATCGCTTCGGGGAAGCTTAGGCTTGGTCAACGGGCGAGGGAAAGGATGGCCATGGCAGACGAAGACGCCCCGGTTGTTACCCGGATGATGATGGAACAGCAGCAAGCGCCAGACACCAGGCGGCCGCTTCTGCAACAGATTAGGAAGGAACTTGGCCGTCCCGTGATGTCGTTCTTCACCAGCTTTCACTACCCCGTAATGATCGAGGATGATGTTGACATGCTCGAGGCCGTCTTGCAGAAACTTGATTTGAAAGACGGTCTCGCTCTCATTATTAACTCACCCGGAGGGGACGGGCTTGAAGCGGAACGCATCATCCAGGTTTGCCGGAGCTACAGCAAAACGGGGGAATACTGGGCGATCGTTCCCTCCAAGGCTAAGTCCGCCGCAACGATGATCTGTTTGGGGGCTAGTAAGATCATCATGAGCCCGACCTCTGAGCTGGGGCCCATCGATCCTCAACTAACCCGATCGGATAAAGACGATGCTGCTATGGTTAGAAGGTTGTCGGTTTGTAACATAGTCAAGAGCTACGATAGCCTCTTCCAAAGGGCGACTAGGGCGAAAGGCCGACTTGAGCCGTTTCTCCAGCAGTTGGCGCACTACAACGAAATGGAAATTGTCGAGTTGCGAAGTGCGATAGACTTGTCGAAGGACATCGCCGTGAGGAGTCTTGCCTCTGGAATGATGAAGGGGCAGTCTGCGAAGCAGATCGAAAAGAGGATTTCGGTTTTGCTCAGTCCGAAGCAGACCAAGAGCCACGGGCGACCGATCTACGCACCGGAGGCCCAAGCGTGCGGTTTGAGAGTTGATGTTCAGGATGTCTCAACTCCATTATGGAGAGCTATTTACGAGTTGTATCTTCGAACCGACAACTTTGTCTCGACGCGGGCGTACAAGTGCGTGGAGAGTTCGAAACATGCTTTCTTCGTAAGTTCTAGGGAGGCAAGAACATGACGTTACGAAAGAAGAAGATGGCGCCCAAGCAGGCAAGGCGTCTTGCCGAGGCTGAGAAGACCCTCGAACAGATGCAGAAGACGATTCAGCCGTTCTTTCAGCGTCAGCACTTTGGGACGCAAAACACGAGGGGTCGTTGGTCGAATCAGTGGGGCCTGCTCGAAGGTGAATAGGTTGCGTTACGACCGCTAGTATAGTCGAAGTCCTATATTGACGCTGTGCCTAGGTGCTCACGCATTCGCTCTGATGTAGTGCTCCCCTATCCTGCCGCCCTTTGAGTGAGAGCCACCGATAAGACATCGACATGGATTGTGTTTCCGGCTCTTGGGTCAAAATCAGGGGATCCCTATAATACCGACGGGACACTTCAAATCTGATTCAGGTAGCGCAGCCACTCCTTCGCAACGCCACTTAGCTCCTTCACGCCTATACTGTTGACCGATCCGACCGCTAGCGTGCGGTCCTCTTTCAACAGGCGGAGTGAACACATAACGATCTCTGAGAAGACTAGATCCAAGACCTCTACGGGAATCGAAGGAAGGTGAAAATTTACTGCGCTGCCATCGAGAGCGACTATGATGTTTTTGTTGGTCGATAGCTCATATTTGGCAAGCCAATCCGATAGCTCGATCCTCCGAACCGCCTTCGAGCGGAGGCTGGCCATCGCGAACTCGGACTTCCTCGAACCCACACTGGCAAGCACTACGTCGGGCTGGCAGCAGTCCACCATGTCCTTGTAGGACAGAGCGTTATCGCCGGAGATCGCTTCGGTCCCTGTTGCTGAGAAGATAATATCCGCTCGCTCAAGGACCTTTTTCTTGGTGTGTACGGTAAAGCCATCGGAATGAGCCCTGAGATTTCTCGTGTCAACCCTGTCATAAACATAGACCTTTAGGTCGTACCTTGCGAGTGTCCTGGCTACATTCTTGCCGATCATCCCATACCCGATGACCAGTGCATTTCGCCCAGAGATAGAGATTCCTATTTCTCGGAGAATGAGATCCATGGCGACAACGGCATCCTTCCCGACGAACCGAGCCTCAATTTCCTTCAGTTCACTCCGGGCGACGGAAAGAATGGGAACGCGAATGTTCTCCGCAGCGCGTATGTAGCGGTTGTGGCCGAAGGTTGTGTCCTCCACAACGCCGCAGACGTGGCGAACGTCTTGCTCCTGCAGGGCCTTGGCGAAGTACCCTCCAACATCCAGAATGACAATCTTCCGGCCGTCTCCGTCGGACTTCTGCTGCGCCTTTTGCAGGAGGGACTGCGGGACCGCGTCATCCTCGATTTCTTCGTAGCTCGCCTTGCGGACAACGTCTATTCCTAGCTTGGTGATCGAGTCCAACGCCTGTTCGTTCACCGAGTAGGGCTTGGCGATCATTCCGGCAACGTCGGCTCCGGCTTCGGTAAGGAGACGTAAGTACTCTGCCGTTGTCGGCAGGACATGCTCGAGGACGAGATAACGGGCCTTCTTTACGAGCAAGGGGTCATCAGAGAGAAGAGAATGGACAACACGGAGTTGTGTGGCACCAAAGCGATACGGCATCCGTCAGTCCTCAGGCCTGACAAGTCGAACCTTGGGATCCGCAGTGGGGTATCTCTGTTGCGCCTCCGCAGCAGCCTCAAATTCGGTTGCAGCCCGAACAACCAGTGACACTTCTTGACGAGGAGTGCCTTCCGAACTATCGTCGCGGGATAGCGACAGAGT
>SCRJ01000138.1 GCA_004298115.1 Acidobacteriota bacterium | reverse complement strand
CCCCGGGGTGGACCCGCTGCCGGGGCCGGAGATGCGCTCGACCGGCGAGGTGATGGGGATGGCGGACAGCTTCGGGGAGGCGTACGCCAAGGCCGCGCTCGCCGCCGGCCTCGGCCTGCCGCTGGCGGGCGCCGCGTTCCTGTCGGTGGCGGACGCCGACAAGCCGCGCGCCACCGCGCTCGCGGCGCGCCTCGAGGAGCTGGGCCTGACGCTCCTCGCCACCCAGGGGACGGCCGCGACCCTGGCCCGCGACGGGATCGCGGCGCGCGTCGTCCGCAAGGTCTCGGAGGGGCGGCCCAACACCGTGGACCTGATGGTCAACGGCGAGATCCAGCTGGTGATCAACACCGCGACCGGCGCCCGCGCGCACCGCGACGGCGTGGCGATCCGCCGCGGCGCGCTCGAGCATCGCGTGCCCTACGTCGCGACCGTCGCCGGGGCGTTCGCGGCGGCGGAAGCGATCGCGGCGCTGCGCCGCGGGACGCCGGAACCGCGCTCGCTGCAGGCCTGGGCGGCCCGAGCCGGGGCGCCGCGCCCGGCGAACGGGGTGGGGAGGGCGCCGGCGCCGTGACCCGCCGGCGAGCGAGGCGGGGGCGGCGGCCGGGGCGGCCGGGCCTCGCCGCGGCGGGGTCGCTTCCGCGAGGGGGTGGATTCGTGTACCCTGCGCGCGCCGCGGCGGCGATGCGGCAAGGAGACCGACGATGACCGCAAAGCTTGAACACGAGTGGGAGCTCGACCTTCCGGCCGCCACCGCGGAGCAACTGCTGGCGGCGTTGACGACGCGTGACCGCCTGTACGGGCAGAGCATTACCCTGGAGCCCGAGGACGACCCCGCCAAGGCGGTCGAGGTGTGGCTGGCTTCGGTGGAGAGCCTGGAGAACGCGAAGTACCGCCTCGACGTCTACGCCGAGATCTCAGGCCCGAAGGAGTTCCTGGAGCCGGCGCGCGACGCGCTGCAGGACATCGTGTCCGAGCAGGTGGAGGCCGCGGCCGCCGAGGCGGCGGAGGCCACGCTCGTCGAGACCAGGAAGCTCGACGAAATCGAGTTCCGGCAGGTCGAGGAGGACGACGAGCGCCCTTCGCTCGTGATCCCCGAGTGGTTGGCGCCGGGCGAGATCGAGGTCCCGTGGGGGTTCCGCTCGTACGACCCCAAGGGCGGGGCGTGGCCCGACGACGACACGATCAACGCCCACGACCGCCTCATCATGGTCCCGTTCGACGGGCGGCTGCTCCTGTACGCCCTGCCGCCGATCGAGGACGACGACGACGACGAGGAGGAGTAGGCGTGAGGCGCGCGACGTGACGGGCGAGACCGGGCACGCGAGCAGCGGCTGATGTGCGGGATCGCCGGGATCTTCGCGTTCGACCCGCGCACCGGGCAGATTGACCGCGCCGAGCTGCGCGCCGTCCGCGACGCGATGCGTCCGCGCGGGCCGGACGGCAGCGGCGAGTGGTACTCGAGCGACGGCCGCGTCGGCCTCGGTCACCGGCGGCTCTCGATCATCGACCTCTCCGACGCGGCGGCGCAGCCGATGATGTCGGCCGACGGCGCCTGCGCGATCGCGTTCAACGGCGAGATCTACAACTACCGCGAGCTGCGCGCCGGCCTCGAAGCGGAGGGCCGCCGGTTCGCCACCGCGTCCGACACCGAGGTGCTGCTCGAGCTGTACCGGGCCAGAGGCACCGCGATGCTGGCCGAGTTGCGCGGGATGTTCGCCTTCGCCCTGTGGGACGGAACGAGCCGGCGATTGCTTCTCGCCCGCGACCTGTACGGCATCAAGCCGCTCTATCTCGCGGCGGGCGGCGGCGCCGTGCGCGTCGCCTCGCAGGTCAAGGCGCTGCTCGCCGGCGGGCGCGTGAGCCGGCGGCAGGACCCGGCGGGTGTGGCCGGTTTCTTCCTGCGCGGCGCGGTGCCCGAGCCGTTCACGCTGTACGAGGCGGTGCGCGCCGTACCCGCCGGCTCGTTCGTCTGGGTGGACGAGCGGGGCGTGAGCGGGCCGGAGGCATTCGCCTCGGTGCCGGCGATTCTCGCGGATGCGGCCGAACACGCGCCGCCGCTGACCGAGGAGGAGTTGCAGGAGCGCTTCCGCCGCGCCTTCCTCGAGTCGGTGCGCTACCACCTCGTGGCCGACGTGCGCGTGGGGATGTTCCTCTCCTCGGGGCGCGACTCGACCTCGACGGTGGCGCTCGCGCGCGAGGCCGGGGCGACGGACTTGAAGACCGTCACCCTCACGTTTTCCGAGTACCGGGGCAGCCGCCGCGACGAGGCGCCGCTCGCGGAGGAGGTCGCCCGTCACTACGGCACCGACCACAGCACCGTGATGATCTCCAAGGCCGACTTCGTCGCCGAGTTCCCGCGCGTCCTCGAGGCGATGGATCAGCCGACGACCGACGCCGTCAACTCCTACTTCGTGAGCCTGGCCGCCGCGCGCTGCGGCTTGAAGGTGGCGCTCTCCGGCACCGGCGGCGACGAGCTGCTCGGCGGTTACGGCACCTACCGCAAGGTGCCGATGATGGTCAAGCTGGCGCGGGTCCCGTCGCGGCTGCCGCTGCTCCCCGAGGCGCTGCACCGGACCTACCTCGCGCTCACGCCGAAGTGGAGCACCCACATCAGCCAGAAGCACGGCGCGATCCTGAAGTACGGCGGCAGCTACGCGGGCGCCTACTTCCTCAAGCGTGCGGTCTTCATGCCCTGGGACCTGCCGGAGTTGATGGGACCCGAGGCGGCGCGCGCGGGGCTCGAACGCCTCGACATGATCGGACTGATCGGGACGGCGCTCACCCCCGACCCGCGCCAGCCCTTCCTGCGCATGGTGGCGCTCGAGTCGTGCATGTACATGCGCGACCAGCTGCTGCGCGACATCGACTGGGCGAGCATGGCGCACTCGCTCGAGGTGCGGGTGCCCTTGGTCGAGCACCACCTGCTGCGCGCGGTCGCGCCGCTGCTCGTGTACGCCCGCGACAACCGCAAGCGGTTCCTGGCGAGGAGCCCGGCCGGCGGCCTGCCTCCCGCCGTCTACACCCGCGGCAAGACCGGCTTCTCGGTGCCGGTGCGGGAGTGGATGCTCGGCGGCGAGAAGGGCGGCAAGGGGCGCGAGTTCGGCCGCCGCGGCTGGGCTCGCCACCTCTACGACACCGCCTTCCGCCCCGCCGGGGGGATCTGACTCGCAGCGCGATCGGCCGCCGGCGGGCGCCGGCGGGCGCGGCAAACCGTGTTGACAACTGAGATGACGGCCCTATCATCGAGTCAAACTTGCGTTCATCCGCCTCGGGCGGAGTCAGGGGGATGCGATGGACCGTCGTCGTGCAGCCGGTTTGGTCGTCGTCCTGATCGCGGTCGGCGCCGCCGTTCCCGTGGCGGCCACGAGCTCGGCCTTGCGACCGACGTTCATGACGCCGTTCGACCCCCAAGGGGCGTTCGAGGTGCAGGTCTTCGTGGACGGTCTCTGGCAGCGGGTCGGTGAGCTGCCGTGCGACCGCTACGTCCGCGAGCGCGGAGTGAGGCTTCCGGCGGCCGCGCTGGCGGCGTCCCAGGTGCGCGTTCGCCTCGTGCAGCACGGCGGCGGCGCCGCGCAGATCGACCGGGTGGTTCTCGGCGAGGTTCCCGCGACACGGATCGCAGGCGCGGCCGAGCCCGACGCCGTCGCCTTGGTCGCGCGCCGCGACAACGACGTCCTCGATGCGTTCGGCAGGACGATCGAGGTGACCTTCCCGGGCCGGACGCGGGACGGCGTGTTGCGGCTCGCGGCCCGGGTCGAGCCCAGGGTCAACGAGGGGTCGCCGTTCGCGTTTCCCCCGGCCAACCAGTTCGACCCGGCGGCGCCGACGGTGTTCTACGACTACCGTCCCGCAGCGACCGGACGCGCGCCCTCATGGCCGGACGGGCTCGATCCTGCGAACGCTCTGTTCGCCGAACGCTGCCGACCGACGACCGGACACCCCGACGGTGTGACGTACGGCTGGGTCGCCAACGACCGTGACACCCTGTACGCCGAGGTGGAGTTCACCTCCGACAATACCCGCGACGGCGACAAGGACTGGTCGAGCGTCGCGGTCCTGCGCAACGGCGAGCTCAAGGAGTTCCGCGTGGCGGAGGACCGGACGCGATGGGGCCGCCCGAGCTTCATCAGGACGGACCGTGCGGGCTACCGCCACAAGCTGTACGCGTTCGCGATCCCGTTTGCCGAGCTCGGCGCCCGCAGCGCCAAGGAGGCCGGCGCCCTCAAGCTCGCGTTCACCGCCTACGGGACCGCGGCGATCACCTGGCTTTCGCCGCTCTACCACGACTTCGGAGGCGTCGAGGTCGGGACCACGTCCTCACCCCTGACGGTGACGGTCACGAACGTCTTCGCATCCGACATCATGCTCGACACCCCGTACTTCACCCGCAGCGGGCCGTACTCGAGCCAGTTCCCCCTCACCGCGGGGACCTGCGCGGACGGGCTGATCGTGCATCCGAGCCAGACCTGCACCTTCCAGGTCGCGTTCGCGCCATCCGCGGCCGGGGAGATCGGGGACAGCATCGTCGTCGCCGTCCTGAACTCGTCCGAGGCGCGGCTGACCCAGACCCTCCTGCTCAACGGCACCGGCGTCCTCCCGATCCCGACGTTCACGCCGGTGGGGCTCGCGGCGCTCGCGTTGCTGCTGTCGGGGGCGGGGTACTTCATCCTGCGTCGTCGTATCTGACCACGGACCACGGACCACGGACCACGACCCACGGCCCACGTCTTCGCCGAGCTCGGGGGTGCGCCTCCGGTGCACGGATGTAAATTATTGACATTCAAATATTTCGTGATATAGTGAGGACCTCTGCCGGACATCGCGCCATCGGGCGCGGCACCGGCCTCGCCTCCGAGCGGCACCTTCCGCGGGTCCGGGGTGGGATCAGCAATGCGGAAGATGACCGGCCCCAGAGAACCGGGGGCCAACCAGGAGGCACACATGGCTACAAAGCTCTACGTCGGCAGTCTGTCCCAGTCCACAACTTCAGAGAACCTGCGCGCGCACTTCGCGCCGTTCGGCACGGTCGTCTCGGCCGTCGTGGTCACCGAGCGCGACTCGGCGCAGTCCCGCGGTTTCGGCTTCGTCGAGATGTCCAGCGAGACCGAGGCCCAGGGCGCGATCGCGAAGCTCGACGGCCAGCCCCTCGACGGCGCGTCGCTCAAGGTCAACGTCGCGAAGTCGAAGGAAGACCGCACCCCGCGCATGTAGGCAACCGGACGCACGTACACTTCGCCCGGGGTCCCGCGTCGCGGGGTCCCGGGCTTTTTCTTCTTCCGACGCGGCCGTCGCCGCGCGCCTCACGGACCTGCGTGCGAGCGGCCGGCCACCGGGGTACCCAGCGTCGCTGCCGCAGCCAATCCTGACGGCGGGAGGCAAGCGGCGGCGCCGTCAACGGCCGCGGGGGTGGGACGCCTGCAGGTAGGCGACGAGCTGCCAGCGCTGCGCGCGCGGCAGCCGGGACCACGCGGGCATCCCGCCGCGCAGGTTGCCGTTGGTGACGAACCAGAAGAGCGTTCCGGAGGAGACGTTCCCCAGCGCCGCGGCATCCAAGGCGGGAGCCCGGCGCTTCGCGCCCGGCGCCGTTTCGTGGCAGTGGGCGCAGTGGCGCTCGAAGAGCTTGCGGCCCGCTGCGGCTGCGCTGGCGTCGTCCCGGAACGGGTTGGCGAGCGAGCGAGCCGCGTCGGGAGCGCGGCTGGGCCCAACCCCCGCGGTGGTCCCGAGGCAGGCGAGCGCGGCGCATGCGGCGAGGCCGCAGCCGGCGATGGTGAGCGCGCGCCTCACCGGTTGCCCCGCCCCAGCGCTCCGCGGACCGCACGGCCGAGGTCGGGGACCTCGTACGAGAGGCCCAAACGGACGAGGAAACGATGGCTCTCCCGGTTGAGGCCGAAGCCGGGCGAGAGACGGAGGGAAAGGCCGCTGGGCAGGTTCCACGCGATGACGGGGGCGAGGTAGTGGGACGTGTCGGGCAGACCGAAGGCGTGCTGGTCGCCGAGCCCGCCGTACAGCTCGACGCCGGCGGCGAAGTTCTCCGGGCAGACCGTGCACGCCGTGGCCCGCGCCGCCAGGCCGAGCGGACGGCTCAACCCGAGCGCGTAGCCGAACTCCCAGGGCTCGCCGGCGAGGTTCTTCGCGGCGATCAGGTTCCCGGCGAGGTTCCAGTCCCGGAACTGGCCGGAGATGATCAGCTTGGTCTCCAGCTCGCGTTCCCGCTCCCGCCGGCCCACGGCGTTGGGCTCGCCGTGGTCGGCCTCGACGTCGTGGCCGACGACCTCGAGCATCGTCTTCTCCGCACCGTTGACGTCCTCGTACTCGACGTACAGGACGGGGTTGATCCGGCGCTCGCCCGCGAGCAGGCGGACGCGGTGCTCCCAACGCCAGCCGGTGAAGACCGTGCTGTCGTTCATCGTCGCCTGGCCGTCGAGGTAGAGCTCGGTCGTCCACCAGCCGGTCAGGCCGTACTCGAGCTCGAGCGACGACGCCAGGAAGTCGTCGCCGCCGCGTTGAGTGGCGAAGACGGGGGCGATGGCGACCTCGAGGCTGCCCGGCTCCTCCATGTGGTGGGTGTAGGTGATGAAGTAGGGCGCCTCCTGCGCCGGCGCGGGGCGGGGGGCCGCCAAGGCGATCGCGGCCCCCGCGGCAAGGACGAGGACCTTCGCCCGCGCGGGCGGACGAGGCGCTGCAGGCGGCGAGGTCAAGCGAAACCCCGGCCGGGAGTCGAACCGTGCGGCGCGTGCGCCCGGCCCCCCCGCTGCCCGGCGAGCACGGTCCGCCGCGCCGCCGATCCGTTGCGTCCATTCATGTTCCGACCTCCCCGAGCGCTCGCGATCACGGAGCCGCCGCGAGCGCCGGCGCAGGGTACAGGCCTCCGGCAAGAGTGTCAAGTATACTTAACAGCATGGCCCAGCAAGGGCTGCTCGGTGCGGACCCCGCAACGCTCGCCCGCCGCCGATCGCGGGCGGTCCGGAATGCCGCGACGGGCCGGCGGCGTTGCAGGAGAAGAAAGGGCTCGATGAGCAAACCCACCTTCGGCACGTCCACTTCTTCCCGTTTCGACGAGGTGAAGCGCAACTGGCGGCAGATCGTCGCCACCTATCAGCACTCCGACCTCAAACGCAGCGTGTGGCAGATCGCCGACAGCGTCGTTCCGTATCTCGCGCTGTGGTACCTCGCCTACCGTCTGCTCGCCGTCTCGTACTGGCTCGCGCTCCCGGTCACGCTCCTCGCGGCCGGCTTCATGGTGCGCGTGTTCATCATCTTCCACGACTGCGGCCACGGCTCGTTCTTCCGTTCGGATGCCGCCAACCGGGCCGTGGGGTTCATCACCGGCATCCTGACGCTCACACCGTACGACGACTGGCGCGAGGAGCACGCCAAGCACCACGCCACCGCGGGCGACCTCGACCGGCGGGGCTTTGGGGACGTGTGGACGATGACCGTCAGGGAGTACCGGGAGGCGCCTTTCTGGCAGCGGACCGGGTATCGCCTCTACCGCAGCCCGCTCATCTTCCTCGGTGTCGCGCCCTTGTACCTGTTCCTCGTCAGGCATCGCCTCACCCGCGCGGGGTCCAGTCGGCGCGCCAGGAGGAGCGTGCACGCGACGAATCTCGCGCTCCTGGCGATCTTCGCCGCGCTGTTCGCAACCGCCGGCGTCAAGGCGACGCTGCTCGTCGAGCTGCCGCTGCTCGCGGCGGCCGGCGCGGCCGGGATCTGGCTGTTCTACGTCCAGCACCAGTTCGAGCACGTGTACTGGGCGCGGCGGGGCGAGCGCGATTTCGTCGCGGCGGCGATGGAGGGAAGCTCGCTGTACGCGCTACCGCGCGTGCTGCAGTGGTTCTCGGGGAACATCGGCTTCCACCACATCCACCACCTCGCACCACGCATCCCCAACTACCGCCTCCCGAAAGCGTACCGCGAGCAGCCGCTGCTCCAGCGCGTGGACCGGCTCACCCTGTTGGCGAGTCTCCGCTCGCTGCGCCTTCGCCTCTACGACGAGGACGCGGGCCGCCTGGTCGCCTTTCGCGAGGCCTGACCCAGCGGTTGGCGGCATCCCGGGAACGGACGGACGTCCGGGGTGCTCGCAGCGAAGACGCGGCGACGGGGGGGGCGCGGCGAGTTGCCCTCCGTGCGACAATCGAACGATCGAACCGGAGGAGGATCGCATGCGCACGTTTCTCGTCGCACTCGCGGTTGTGCTGCTCTCGGGAGCGCTCGCCGCCGCCGAGGCGCCGCTCACGAACGCCGACATCGTGAAGCTCGTCAAGGCCGGCGTGTCGGCCGACACGATCGTGGCCAAGATCCAGGCCTCCGCGACCGCGTTCGCGACGGACACGGACTCCCTCGTTGCCCTGGCCAACGAGAAGGTTCCGAACGCGGTCATCCAGGCGATGATGGCGCGGCCGAGCGCCGTCCCGGCGACGGAGGCCCCTCCGGCGGCCGCGCCCGCGGCGCCGCCGGAGCAGGCCAAGGCCGAGGTCACCAAGGTCGTGGTCCAGGGGATCTACCGGACGCGCGGGATCTGCACCGCCCGCGGCGAGGTGACGATGACCCCGCAGACGTTCGCGTTCAAGGCGCTCGAGAAGTCGCCGGTGTGTTCCGAAGAGGCGTTCGGCCAGAGCTCGACCGAGTTCGCCTGGGGGGAGGTGAGCCGCGCCTGTTTCGAGTACGCGGCCACCGGCGCCGTGCAGGTGTGGTTGAAGGACGGCCGCGACATGTCGTTCAAGGCGACGCGGGCGGAGATCGAGGACCTCGCGGCCCGCATCAAGTCGTTGCGCCCCGACCTCCCGGTGCACTGCGACGAGTAGGGCCGCCCCTTCGGCGTCGGCTCACCGCGCGCGCTTCAGGTGGCGCCGCGCGTTGCTGTCCGGGGGAGGACAGGCCTTCCAGAGCTCCCTCCCGTGGACGAGGTCGGTCCCCGAGTCGTACAGGCACCCGGCCGAGACCGCGAGCCGGGACAGCCGCTTGCGCTGGTCTTCCGGCCATCCGCCCGCGACCAACCGCGTGCTCTCGCCGCTTCCCTCGGTCACGTACAGGAACGTCCCGTAGTAGCACTCGGTCGGGCAGTACGGGTTGATCGGCGTGAACGAGAAGTAGAAGTAGCGGCCCAGCGGGAGGCCGTCGAACAACAAAGGAAACAACGGCGGCTGCACGAGGTCGGCGACCAGGCGCGTCCCTGCGGGCGTGCCGTCGGTCGACCAGAGGTGGTGGCCGGCGTCGTCCTGGGCGAAGAAGAGGATGCGCTCGCCGACGCGGGTGACGCCGATCGGGTTGCTCGAGAACGTGATGTTCGTGCAGATGTCCTTGACGAGGGTGCCCACGTCGGCGGGCGCGGCCGCGCCGCAGTACAGCGCGAACCCCATCGCGCACACGACGGCTGCAACGCGAGCCAGCCGACCGGCCGTGCCCCCAACGGACGGACACCATAGCAAGCGGAGACCGTGCGATCATGCGCCCTGCGGGCGTGGCGGGCGGGCACCGGGCCGGCGCCGCGCCGAGCGCGGAGGCGACATGCACCAGGCGTGTCTCGCAACGGTCCTGTTCCTCGCCATAACGACGGCGGCGGCGGCGCAGCCACGGCCGCAGGCGCCCTCGGCCGAGGAGGTGAACGCGGGGTACGCGGCGCAGGAGGCGCTCTACCTCGACCTCCACCGCCACCCCGAGCTCTCCCTGCACGAGCAGCGGACGGCGGCGGAGCTCGCGGCCCTCGTCAAGTCGCTCGGATACGAGGTGACGACCGGCGTCGGCGGTACGGGCGTGGTTGCCGTGCTGCGCAACGGGCCCGGGGGCACGGTGCTGCTGCGCACCGACATGGACGCCCTGCCGGTGCGGGAGAAGACGGGCCTCGCGTACGCCAGCACGGTGACCGCGACCGACGACGCCGGCGCAACCGTTCCGGTGATGCACGCGTGCGGCCACGACGTCCACATGGCGTCGTGGGCCGGCACCGCCGCGCTGATGGCGCACGCCCGGGAACGCTGGCACGGCACCCTCCTCCTCGTCGCGCAGCCGGCGGAGGAGTTGGGGCTCGGCGCCGCCGCGATGCTCAAGGACGGGCTGCTCACTCGCTTCCCGAGACCCGACTTCGCCCTGGCGGTCCACGACGACACCGAGCTTCCCGCCGGCCAGGTGGGCTACCACGCCGGATTCTTCCGCGCCGGCGCCGACTCCGTCACGATCAAGGTGTTCGGGCGCGGCGGTCACGGCGCGAGGCCGCAGCTCGCGGTCGACCCGATCGTCATCGCCGCACGCATCGTCGTCGCGCTGCAGACGATCGTCGCCCGCGAGACCAACCCGCTCGACCCGGCGGTCGTGACCGTCGGCACGATCCACGGCGGCACGAAGAACAACATCATCCCCGACGAGGTGACGATGACGCTCACGGTCCGTGCGTTCAAGCCCGAGGTCATGGCGCGGCTCATCGCCGCCATCGGGCGGATCGCCAAGGGCGAGGCCGCCGCCGCCGGGGCGCCGCGGGAGCCGCTCGTGACGCTGGACGACACCCTCGCGCCGGAGTACAACGACCCGCAGCTGACCGCCCGCATCGCCGGCGCGCTACGCGCCGGGATGGGCCCCGATCGCGTCGTCGAGATGCCGGCGGAGATGGGCGCCGAGGACTTCGGCGCGTACGGCCTCGCCGGCGTGCCGTCGCTCCTGCTCCACGTCGGCGCGGTGGACCCGGCGGTCTTCGCCGCGGCGCAAAGGTCCGGGACGCCGGTGCCCTCGCTGCACTCGCCGCTGTTCGCGCCGGACTACGAGCCGGCGATCAAGACGGCCACGACGGCGGAAACGGCGGCCCTCCTCGAGCTGCTGGGCCGGTAGCGGAGCGTTCCGGCCGGGTCATCGCGGCCGTCCGCGCCGAGGCGCCGTCCGGCGCCGGTCAGCGCCGCGCCGTGGGCTTGGGCCCGAGGTGGAAGAGGCGCCGCAGCCACGACACCCTGGGGCGAGGCGCCGGCACCGGCGGAGGGCCGGCCCGCTCCGCCCCGTGCGGCGCCGCGTGGCGGCGCACGGGCCGCCGGCTGACCGCCTGGTGAGCCGTCGTGACGGGCGCGGAGAGCGGGGCCGGCCGGGCCGGTGCGGCCGCCTGAGCGAGATACGCTGCGGCGCCGTCAGGGCCGGCGGCGCGTGCCTGGACGACGACGCGATGGGGCGCCGGGCCGATGTAGTGGAACGGGTAGCAGGTGATGAGGGTCAGGCGAGGGCTGCGCGACGGCGCCAGGACGGCGGTGTCGGAGGGGTCGACGATTCTGATGGCGTCCACCCGGTACAGCTGCGTCGCATCCGGAGTCGAGACCTTGATCGCGTCGCCGAGGCGGATCCCCTCGAGGCGGCGGAAGACGCTGTCGCGGTGGCCGGCGATGGCGACATTGCCGCCGCCGCCGGGCAGGGCGGTGGAGTCAACGTGGCCGGCCGCCTGTTCCAGGCAGCGCTCGCTCGTCCCCTGCAGGACCACGGCCGAGACGTCGACGGAGGGGATGTCGATGCGCCCGAGCAGCGCCGCTTCGGCCGGCGGCCGCCCGGCGGTGAAGCGTTCGGGACGCTCGAGGCCGTCGCGGCGCGCCGCGGTGAGCCGCGCGAGGATCGCCTCGTTGCGGGCCGTGGCGACGAAGGCGTAGCCCTTGACCGTGGCCCAGCCCCCGAGGCAGACCACTCCCACCACGGTGAGGGCGCGGCGCAGGAGCGCGAGAGCTGGGTGCATGGCGGAGCGGCCTTTCGTGAAGTGGACCCCGGCGCCGGCCGTGTGCCGGCGCCGGGGTCCGGCCTGGTGCGATCAGACCCTGACGATGAAGCGCAACGCGAACGCGGCGATCAGCGCCGCGGCGCCGAGCAGGCCGATCAGCGGCAGCGGGCTCCCGGTCTTCGGGAGGTGCTGCGCGTGGGCGGCTTGAGGCGCGGTCGCCGGCGTCGCGGTTCCGGCCGTCGACGCCTGCTCCTCGCTGGGCGAGCCGGAGGCGGCCGTGGCGGGCTGGTCGGCGCTCACCGCGAGCGCGAGCCGGGTCGCGACCAACGAACCGTCGTCGCTCTTGAACGAGAGGTCGATGGGATCACCGGCGCTCAGGGTCCGGGGCATCTGGGTGGATGCGTCGAGCTTGAACTCGACCGTCTTGCCGACGGCGACGGTGTCCGCCAGCGGGACGCCCTGGGCGGCCGTGACGCTGTCGAGCTTCACCTGGACACTGGTCGCGTTGATCGACACGATCGTGCCGGTGACCTCGACGTCGCCCGCCTGGGCGGGCGCCATCGCGCCGCTGGCCGCCTCGGACTGGGTCCCGTTCTGCTGGGCGAACGCCGCCGGTGCGAGTACCGCGATCGACAATGCCAGAACTGCGAGGGTCCTGCTTCTCATCGTACGGCTCCTTTCCGGGACGCGCGCGTTGCGGGTGCCGTCCCTGCCTGGCGCCTCGTGCCACGGAGGCCGGGGCGCCGACCACATCCTCGGTGCCGGCGCGACCGTTTCGCCGCGCGGACCGTTGCTCCGGATCTTCGCGGGAGCGGGAAGCGGACCGCCCGATCCCGCCAGGGTCGGGAGCAAGCCTGGTGCCAAACCGAGTGCGTCATGGAACTCCCTCGAAATCAGTCTCGTGGAGCCGAGCGGTGAGACGACGTCGCTGCCGCGAGCGTGCGTTCGCGAATTCGTGCCGTTTGTGACGCCTCGTCAGTGAGTTGCCGGCGCGCGATCGCGGGGCCGAGGCGCTCGGGAGGCAGGGAAGACGGCCCGGGGCGGGAAGCATTCCCCGGGCCGTCAGCGCCGGGCGCCGGCCTGTGGCGGGCGCCCGCACGCACGCCCATGCCGGGCGGAACGCGGGTCCGGCGTTCGCCGCCCCGATCGCGCGGAGGAGTCGTCGCAACGACGATTTCGTAATCGAGACACACTTGACTTGGAAGGCCCAAGTCTCCATATTGTCGGAAAAGTCGTTGCGAGGAGGAGGTCGCCATGCGAAGAGTCGCGGTCCTTGCGGTCGTGTTCGTGGTGGTGTGCGTGCTCCCGGCGGTGGCGCAGGTGCGCCGCGGGCAACTGCTCCCGGCCGGCGAGAACGGTCTCGTCGATCTCGACTCCCCGGCGCTGGCGCGCGAGATCGCGGCGATGCGGGCCGAGATCAAGGCCAACGGGTGGACGTTCACGGTGGGCGTCAACCCGGCGATGCGCTACACCCTCGACCAGTTGTGCGGGCGCCGCGAGGAGTTGCTGCCGCCCGAGGCGCTCGATCGCGGACCCGCGATCCAGAGCGTGACCGCGATGGCGAGGAAGCCGGCGCCGACCCCGACGGCGACCCCCACGCCGGCGCCGGGGCTCGACCCCTACTACATCGGCATTTTCACGCCGCCCAAGGACCAGGGGGGGTGCGGCAGCTGCTGGGCGTTCGGGACGATCGACGAGGCCGAGACGGCGGTGTTGAAGAGTCAGCACGCTCCCGTCGGCAAGGTCAACACCGATGGAACGGTCACGGCAAGCGCTTCGACCCCGGACATGTCCGAGCAGTACGTGCTCTCCTGCAACGACCTGGGCTATAGCTGCGCCGGCGGCAACAACGCCCTCGCGATGCTGGTCGGCGAGCCTGGGTCGATGGACGAGGACTGCTTCCCATACCAGGCGGCGGACCTGGCGTGCAGCTACTGCGCTGATCCGACCCGTTGGAAGCTCTCGGGCTGGGCCTATCTGATCAGCGACACAAAGATTCCGACCGTGGCGGCGATCAAGCAGGCCATCCTCACCTACGGCGCGGTCACCGCGTACGTGTACGTGGACCGCACGTTCCAGGCCTACACCGGTGGCGTCTACAACAACACCAAGACCTACCGCTACACCAACCACCAGATCCAGCTCGTCGGCTGGGACGACAGCAAGAGCGCGTGGCTGCTCAAGAACTCCTGGGGCACCGGCTGGGGGATCGACGGCTACATGTGGATCACCTACACGTCGTGCCGGGTCGGCGAAGGGGCCGCCTGGGCGACGTACTGAGGCTCGAACGACAGCGCACGTCGGGCAGCGTTCCACCTTGCACCGGCCCCCGCTCCCCGGAGCGGGGGCCTTCTCGTCACCGCCGCCGGCGGAGGCTACTTCGTCACGACGACGGTGAGGGTGAACGTGGCCGCCGGCTTGGCGTCCTTCTCCCACTCGCGCACGTAGACGAGCGCGAGCGACGCGGTGCCGGCCTGCTCGGCGCGGAACTCGTACGTGAGCGTGCCGCCGGCGCCCGCCTGGTGGCTGTCCTCCGTGAAGGCGGGCTCGCCGAGCCGGCGGAGCACCGGCTCGCCGGACGACACGACCTTCCACGAGTACCCGGTCGAGAGGTTGGCGCGCAGCGCGAGCGTGAAACCCCGCCCGACCCGCAGCTCCAGACGGCGGCCGTCGTCCCGGGCGCCCAGGCGGACGCTCGTGGTTCCCTCGTTGGCAGCGTGCACGGTCGCCTCCTGTCCGCCCGCGCAGCCGGGCAAGCCCGCCAGCGCGAGAAACGTCGCCAGCACCGGTGGGGCGATGCGCATCGGCGCGCCCTACCGACCCGGCCCCTTGTCGGGGTACGCCGGCGGCGGCGGGACCGGCGCCGGGTGGTCGCGGATCTGCTCCTCGAGGTAGCGGACCGCGGCGTCGAGCTGCGCGTCGCCGCCGCGGAACGTGGCGGCGGGGAGGTTGTCCACGACGATGTCGGGTTCGACGCCGCGGCCCTCGATCAGCCACTCCCCCTCGGGACCGTAGACGCCGGTCTCCGCCGCGGTGGCGATCCCCTTGTCGACGAGGAAGTTGCTGCTCGAGAGCCAGATCTCGCCGCCCCACGTGCGCATGCCGATGACCTTGCCGAGGCCGAGCCTGCGGAACCCCTCGGCGAACGCCTCGCCGTCGGAGGCGGTGCGCTGGTCGACGAGGACGACGACGTGGCCGCGGAACGCGTACTGCATGTTCCAGTACGGCTGCCCGATGCGCGGCTGCCAGTAGAACCACGCCTTGCGCAGGAGCTTCTCCAGGATCCAGCTGTCGATGTTGCCGCCGCGGTTGTGGCGGACGTCGACGATCAGTCCGGCCCGGTCGTAGACCGGGTAGAACTCCCGCGCCCACTCGGTGTAGTTGCGGGCGCCCATCGCGCGCAGGTGGACGTACCCGATCCGGCCCTGGCTCGACGCCTCGACCCTCTGGCGGCGCGTGAGCTCCCACTCGGCGTAGCGCAGGTCGTCGGCCCGGGCGGGCGAGATCGGCGTGACGATGACGTCGCGGGCCGCGCCGGAGGGCGCCTTCACGCGCAGGATGACCTGCCGCCCCACCTGGTTGCGCAGCAACGTCGCCGGGTGGGCCACCGACAGCGTGGCGACGCCGTTGATCGCTTCGATCACGTCCCCCTCGTGCACGTCGGCGCCCGGCCTCGCGAGCGGCGAAAGCGTGTCGGGGTAGTCCGGATCGGCCCGGTAGATGTGGGCGACGCGATACCCTCCGGCGGCACCGTCACGCGCCAGCTCGGCGCCCAGCGAGGCGGGCTCGATCGCCTCCCGTCCCTCGCGCACGTCGCCGCCGTAGACGAAGATGTGGAGCGCGGACAGCTCGCTCACCATCTGGCCGAGGAGGTTCGAGAGCTCGGCGCGGTCCGTGACCCTGGCGACGAGCGGAGCGTACTTCTTCAGCATCGCGGGCCAGTCCACGCCGTTCATGTGGCGGTCGTAGAAGTAGTCGCGCTCGAGCCGCCACGCTTCGACGAACATCTGGTGCCACTCCTCGCGTGGATCGATGGCGAACTTCCACGAGGAGAGATCGATCTTCTTCTCCGCGAGGTCGGCCTTCTCGCCCGCCGACGCGTCGAGGATGGCGATGTCGTCGCCCTTGCGGACCATCACCTTCTTGCCGTCGGCCGAGAGCTCGAACTGCTTCACGTCGGCGACGATCGTCTTCGGTTTCGGCTCCTTGTTCGTGATGTCGAGGGCCTCGAGGGCGGCCTTGCGCGGCTGCGAGGCCGTGTAGGCGAGCCAGAAGAGCCGTTTGCCGTTGGTGGCGAGCGCGCCGTAGTCGCCCGCCGGCGCCGGCACCTCGAACAGGCGTTCCTGCAGGCCCCGGGCCTCGATCACGACCGACACCTTGGTCTTCTCGGCGGCGGGCGTCCGGCCGTCCGGCTTCGGCCCCGGCTTCCCGGATTCGGACTTGGAGTCCTCCGCCTTCTTGTCGTCCGCGCTCGTCCCGGGGTGCAACTCATCGGCGGGTGCGAACGGGAAGCGCTCCCCGGCGGCGAGAGCCACGGCGTAGAGCCGGGTGGGGCTCGGGAAGAACGGCTCCGGCTGGTACGCGCCCCAGGGGCCCGCCACGGCGGATTGGAGGTTGCGGTCGGAGAGGAAGTAGATCCACTTGCCGTCCGGCGACCAGGCCGGCGCGTCGCTGTTCGTGCGATCGCCGGTGAGCGGAACGGTCGCGCCGTCATCGACGTGGAAGAGCCGAATCGTGCTGAAGGTGTTCGCCGCCGGGACCGCATAGGCGAGCCAGCGGCTGTCCGGAGACCAGGCCATGGCGCCGAAGCCGCCGCGCGGCGAGGTCGCCACCTTGAGCGTGCGTTTGGCCGGGAGGTCGTAGATCCAGAGGACGAGGTCCTTGTCGTCGTACGCGATCATCGTGCCGTCGGGGGAGGGGACGCCGTCGAAGCGCAGCACCGTCCCGTCGTGGGTGAGCCTCTCGGGCTTGCCGATGCCGTTGGCGGCCAGGCGCCACCACTCGACCTCGCCCGACTCGTCGGAGAGCGCGACGAGCGACGTCCCGTCGGGCATGAAGTGGGCGTGACGGTAGCGCACGCCCGGCGCCCGCGTCACCTCGACCAGCCGTCCCTGAGCCGCGGGCGCCACGAACACCTGGCCGCGCGCGGTCAGCACGACGCGGTCCCCGTCGGGAGAAACGCCTGCGGTCGTGAGGTAGTCGATCGGCTTGTCCACCCACTTCTGGCGGAGCTGGTCGAGGTCGGACGCGAGCGTCACGGCCAGCAACGCGTCCTTGCCCGTGGCGACGTCGAACACGTGGAGGTCGGCCCCGAGCTGGTAGACGATGCGCCCATCGGAGAGCGACGGGGATGCCACGTCCCACCCCTGGGAGTGGGTCAGTTGGCGCAAGGACTTGCCGGTCTCGTCCATCGACCACAGGTTCATCGTGCCGTCGCGGTCGCTGGCGAAATAGACGCGGTGTTGCCAGATCATCGGCGTCATGCTGGTGCCCGCGTAGTCGCCCGTCAGGGGCACCGCCTCGCTCGCGCCGGCGTCCAGCTTCCAGATCTGCTGCGCCATGCCGCCGCGGTAGCGCTTGGTGTGGCTCCCCTGAAACGGCAGCCGGGTGAAGAACAGCGTGCCTCCAGGCGTGTCGTAGGCGCCGTCGGAGGCCTGGGCGAGCGGGGCCGGGGCGCGCGCCCCGGTGCGCGGGTCGGCCGTCACGAGCTGAACCTCCGGCAGGGTGGAGAACTGACGCGTCGCGTAGAGGACCTTGCCGTCCGGCGTCCAGCCGACGACGACCGCCTGGCCGCCGTCATACGTGAGCCTCGTCGGGAGACCGCCGGCCAGAGGCATGACGTAGACCTCCGTCGGCCCCTCGTACTGCGCGGAGAACGCCACCGAGGCCCCGTCGGGAGAGATGGCGGCATTGGTCTCCTGCCCCGCGTGGGTGGTGAGGCGCTGAGCCGTTCCGCCCGCAATGCCGACCCGCCAGAGGTCGCCCTCGGCCGTGAAGACCACGGTGTCGCCGTGGATCGCAGGGAAGCGGTAGTACCCGTGCGGGGCCTGTGCCCCCGCGACGAGCGGAAGAAGGTAGACGAGCGCCGCGACCATCACCGGGACGCGTTTCATGGCGAGCCCTCCGTGCCTGGGTGCGATGGTACCCCGCTCCGCCGTGTGAGCGGCTACCTCGGGTCCCATCGGGGGCGGGGGAGGGTACAGCCCCCTCGAGGCACACCGGGTGGTGGGCCCCGCCGCGCATGGCATCCTAGCGGCCGCGTTCCTGCCGCTCACCGTTGCGGGTGGGCGCCCGGGAGCGCACGCAGCGATGGCGGCACGGGTATCGGGTAGATCCTACCTAATTTGCGGCCACATGGCTCGGTACAAAGTACGCTATTGCGCACGCCGCCAGCAAATTAGGCTGGATCATGTCGCACCAGGGATGCGTGCCATCAGGGGTCGGGGCTGCGGGACGCCGTTGTCGGGCGTACGTCGAGGCGCCCCAACATTGCGGAGGCGGCTCCATGCTCGGGTCCGGAGTTCTCGGGTGGTGCCCACAACCTGACGAGCCGCGAGGTGATCGCTCGGGCGTCCTGGGGAAGGGCAGCAGGCGCGGATGCGGGTGCGCGTTCCAGGCCGCCACGGGCCGACCGGAGACGAGCGAGAGGAATCGGGGGAAGGAGACCAGGTGAAGTCCTCGAAGACGATCAGACGAGACGCCAAGCGGCCGCACTTCCCGACGAGGTCTCCGGGCGTGGCAGCGAGGGAGCGGGAGGGAACCACCATGAAGAGGGAAGTGAAGACGAAAGCGAACTCTCCGGCGGCAGTGCTCGGCAGTCAAGAGAGCTATCGCCAGCTCGTGGACAGCGTCACGGACTACGCCATCATCATGCTCGACCAGGACGGGCACGTCGTCAGCTGGAACCCGGGCGCCGAACGGATCCAGGGCTACACCAAGAGAGAGATCATAGGGAAGCACTTCGAGCGCTTCTACACGACCGAGGACGTTCGACGCGGCCTCCCCGGCCAGGACCTGAAGAATGCGGCGAAGATCGGGCGCGTCGAGAGCGAAGTCTTGCGGGTGCGCAAGGACGGTACGCAGTTCTGGGCGAACGTCATCCTCTCGCCCTTGCGGGACCAGGAGGGCACGGTTCGCGGATTCGCCAAGGCGACGCGGGACCTGACCGAGCTCAAACGGGCCGAGGAGACGGCGCGGTTGGCGAGCACCTACAACCGGAGCCTCATCGATGCCACTCTGGATCCGCTGCTGACGATCGGCCCGGACGGGAAGTTGATGGATGTCAACGGCGCGACGGAAGCGGTCACGGGGCGCACGCGGCAGGAGCTGATCGGCACCGACTTCTTCGACTACTTCACCGAGCCGGAGAGGGCGCGCGCGGGGTACCAGCAGATCTTCCGCGACGGATCGGTTCGCGATTACCCGTTGGAGCTGCGGCGCAGCGACGGTCAAGTCGTATCCGTGCTCTTCAACGCCTCGGTGTATCGCGACGAGGCGGGGAACGTCATCGGGATCGTCGCGGTGGCGCGGGACATCACCGAGCGCAAGCAGGCGGAGGCGCGGATCCAGCAGCAGTCCCGCGAGATCATGGAGCTGTCCACCCCGGTCATGCACGTCTGGCAAGGCGTCGTGGTGGCGCCGCTCATCGGCTCGCTCGACAGCCAGCGCACACAGCAGTTCATGGAGCGTCTGCTCGATCGCATCGTGGAGACCAACTCGCCTGTGGCCCTCATGGACATCATGGGGGTGCCCGCGGTCGACAGCCAGACGGCGCAGCACCTGATCGAGACCGTCAGCGCCGTTCGTCTACTGGGTGCGCAGGTGGTGATGACGGGAGTGCGGCCGGCCATCGCGCAAACGCTGGTCCACCTGGGCATCGACCTGTCGGGGATCATCACGCGGTCGTCGCTGTCCGCGGGCTTGCAGGTGGCGTTCGACATTCTGGAGATGCAGGTGGTTCCCAAGGACAAGCGGCTCTGAGGAGGCGACGCCATGCCAGCCGAAAGCATCTCGGTCATCAAATTGCGCGGCCTCCTGCTGGTCACGGTGCCTCCGGACCCGGATGACACCACCGTGTCGGCTCTCCAGGAGAAGGTGCTGCAAGCCATGGTGCAACACGAAAGCAGGGGCCTGGTGCTGGACATCTCCACGGTCCAGACGCTGGATTCGTTCTTTGCACGGACGGTCGTGGAGACCGTTCAGATGGTCGGCCTCATGGGCGGCCGCACGGTGCTGGCCGGCATGCGCGCCAACGTGGCCGTCACCGTGACGCAGTTGGGCTTGAGCATAGGCAACGCCCTCACCGCCCTGGACGTGGATCGCGCCATCGAGCTGCTCGACGCGGAGGCGTCGAAGGAGCTTCGCCTATGAACGACCTACCACCGGGCGAGTTCCCGATCGGGTCCGAGAACGACATCGTGTCGGCGCGCAGGATCATTCGCAACGCGGCCACGGCGTTGGGGTTCGGCCTGACGGACGTGACCCGCATCGTGACCGCGGCATCGGAACTGACCCGCAACATCTACGTGCACGCAAAGTCCGGAATCATGCGGTGGCGCTCGGTGCACAGGGGAAGCGGCGTGGGTCTCGAGCTGACCTTCGCCGACAACGGGCCCGGCATCCCTGATGTCGCGAAAGCCTTGCAGGTGGGCTACACGACCGGAACCGGGTTGGGCATGGGGTTGCCCGGCTCCAAGCGGCTGACCGACGAGATGACGATCCAGTCCGAGGTGGGCAGGGGAACCACCATCGTGGTCAGGAAATGGCTGCCGACCTAGCCACGCCGCTGCCCCTGACCGTCGAGGTCCGCCACGATTGCGCGGTGGGCGAGGCGCGTCGCGCCGCCAAGGCCGCGGCGGCGGCGCTGGGCTTCTCGCCGGGAGCCGGGGAAGAGATCGCCCTGGCCACGTCGGAGTTGGCCACGAATCTGATCAAACACGCTGCGGGAGGGACGCTGACCCTGACAGGGCTCTCGGAGGGCGGACGTGTCGGCCTCGAGATCGAATCGATGGACCGCGGCCCCGGAATCGCCGACGTCGATCAGGCTCTAGCCGATCGGTTCTCCACCGCGGGCGGCCGGGGGACGGGCCTGGGAGCGGTCAACCGGCTGATGGATGACCTGGAAATCGCCTCCGCGCCCGGCGCCGGCACGCGCATCGTATGCCGCAAATGGCGCCGGGATCACCAGGCGAGCTCGCGGCGATCTCCCTTGGCGACCGGGGTGGCGACGCGATCGCGCCACCTGGATCCGGCGAACGGCGATGCCTTTGTGGTGAAGCACTGGGCCGAGAGCCTGCTCGTCGGAGTGATCGACGGCCTGGGCCACGGGCTGGCTGCCTGCACCGCCGCCCGGACGGCACAAGCGTACGTGGCGAGTCACTTCGAGCTGCCGCTCGACGAGATCTTTCGCGGCGCCGGGCGTGCCTGCCGTGCGACTCGCGGGGTGGTGATGGCCCTGGCGCGCTTCGATTGGGGACGCGGCCGCATGGTCTTCGCCTCGGTGGGCAATGTGGCGGCCCGGGTATTTCCGCCTTCCGAGAGGTTCAAGTTCTCCCTGCGCCGCGGCGTCGTCGGCTTCAACGCGCCGAGGGCCCTCCTCACCGAGCATCCGTGGCAGCCGGGCGATGTGTTCGTTCTCCACTCCGACGGTCTGAGCGA
Organism: Acidobacteriota bacterium; assembly: GCA_004298115.1. GTDB lineage: Bacteria > Acidobacteriota > Thermoanaerobaculia > Thermoanaerobaculales > Thermoanaerobaculaceae > RBG-13-68-16. The sequence continues at coordinate 907 of SCRJ01000138.1, read as the reverse complement.
CCACTGGGAGTGGGAAGACTTCCAGGGCCTGACCGACCTCGCGGCTCCGGCCATGGCGCAGGAACTCCTGCGCTCGCTGGCCAAGGACGACGACGACGCCACCGTGGCCGTGGTGAAGGAGGCCTCCGCGTGACCCCGGGGGATGCGGAGAGCCGGCTCGCCCAGGCCCTGGCGGCGGTGCGCGCCCTGCAGGAGGAACTGGCCGCGACCAACCAGGGCGTGCTGGCGATGACGGTCGAGCTGCAGGAGAGCCTCGACGCGCGAGCGGCGGAGCTCGGCGCCGCCCACGAGGAGTTGAACAGGACGAACTCGGAGCTGATGCAGTTGACGCTCGACCTGGAGAGCCGCGTCGTCGGGCGCACCGCCGAGCTGGAGACCGCAAACGCCGCCTTGCGACGGGGAATCGCCGAGCGCAAACGCACCGAGGCGGCGCTCGGCGAGAGCGAGGCTCGCTACCGGAGCTTGTTCGAGCAGTCGCCGCTCGGAATCTATCGGACGACGCCCGACGGCAGGATCGTGGCGGCCAACGCGGCCCTCCTTGCCGCGCTCGGATACGCCTCGCTCGAGGAGCTGGCGACCCGCAACCTCGAGCTCGACGGCTACGAGCCCCGCCGCTCTCGACAGGAGTTCAAGGAGCGGGTCGAGCGCGACGGCGCGGTGATCGGCTTCGAGTCGGAGTGGTTGAGGAAGGATGGGAAGGTGCTCGCGGTTCGCGAGAGCGCACGGGCCGTGCGCGACGGGGACGGCCAGACGCTCTACTACGAGGGCACCGTCGAGGATGTCACCGCGCAGTTGCGCGGCGAGGAGGAACGGCGCCGCCTGGTCGCCGCCATCGAGCAGGCCTCCGAGGCGATCGTGATCACGGACATCGAGGGACGGATCGAGTACGTCAACCACGCGTTCGAGC
>SCRJ01000137.1 GCA_004298115.1 Acidobacteriota bacterium | reverse complement strand
GTTCGAGCACGGCGTCAGGGCCGTGGATCGGGCGCTCACCGCGGGCGCGCACGGCCTGCCGCTCATCGGGAGCTGCGACTGGAACGACGGCTACAACCGCGTCGGCCCCAAGGGTCACGGGGAGAGCGTCTGGGTCGGCTGGTTCCTCCACGCCGTCTTGGGAGCGTTTGCCCCCCTGTGCGAGGAGCGCGGTGATGCGCCAAGGGCGGCGCGCTACCGCGCCGAGCGCGAGCGTCTGGGAACCATGCTGGAGCAAAGCTGGGACGGCGAGTGGTACCGGCGCGCGTACTTCGACGACGGCACGCCGCTGGGTTCCTCCCAGAACGACGAGGGGAAGATCGACTCGATTGCCCAGACCTGGGCCGTCCTTTCGGGCGCTGCGCCCAGGAAGCGCTCCGAGCGTGCAATGAGCGCCGTGCGCACCCACCTGGTCCGGCGCGGTTCGGGCGTCATCCTGCTCCTGGCGCCGCCGTTCGATCGCACGGCTCTCGACCCGGGGTACATCAAGGGCTACATCCCGGGGATCCGCGAGAACGGAGGGCAGTACACGCACGCGGCGGCGTGGGTCGTCCTCGCGCTCGCGCGTCTCGGGAGCGGCGACGAGGCGGTGGAGCTGTTCCACATGCTCAACCCCATCAACCACGCGCGGACGGCGAGCGACGTCGAGAAGTACATGACCGAGCCCTATGCGGTCGCGGGGGATGTGTACGACCATCCCGCGCACCGGGGCCGGGGCGGCTGGACCTGGTACACGGGCTCCGCCGGCTGGATGTACCGGGTCGGGTTGGAGGGGATCCTCGGGCTCCAGCGCCATGGCGCGGGGTTCACGCTCAATCCGTGCATCCCGTCATCGTGGCCGACCTACTCGATCGAATGGCGCTTCGGGACGACGCCCTACACGATCGTGGTGGAGAACCCGGAGCGGCGCTGCGGGAGTGTGGCACGCGTGGAGCTCGACGGAGCGCCCGCCGACCCGGCGGCGATTCCGCTCTCCGACGACGGGCGCGCGCATCGGGTGCGGGTCGTACTCGGCGAGGTCCACGACGCGCCGTCACCCGCGCGGCCACAGAAGACCCGGACGAGCGCCAAGACGCCGTGAGGCCGGTCGATCGCGAGCGGGTGTCGAGGAGGTAGTTATTACCCACATGGCGGTCCTGGGCTTGGGTAGTAAGCACGCTTTCCGTTGGAGGCGCCAAAAACTACGTTAGGAACGCGGCCGGAGCGGAACGGCATCTGAGGCGGCGTGGGTTCGTCTCGAGTGTCGATCCGGTCGAGGAGAAATGGCCATGAACGTGAGTCCTCTCGCGGGCAAGCCGGCCCAGCCGTCAATGCTCGTCGACGTGCCCAAGCTCGTCACCGCCTACTACACGGACCGTCCTGATCCTTCCGTAGCAGCGCAACGGGTCATGTTCGGCACCTCGGGACACCGCGGCTCCGCGTTCGACAGATCGTTCAACGAATGGCACATCCTCGCAATCAGCCAGGCCATTTGCATGTACCGCAGGCGGCAGAAGATCGACGGCCCGCTGTTTCTCGGTATGGACACCCACGCCCTCTCGGTTCCGGCGCTTGCCAGCGCACTCGAGGTGCTCGCGGCCAACGGGGTGGATGTCATGCTCGCCGAGGGGGACGAATACACCCCGACCCCTGTCGTCTCGCATGCGATCCTCACCTACAACCACGGGCGCACGACCGGGTTGGCCGACGGCGTCGTGATCACACCGTCGCACAACCCGCCCCACGACGGCGGCTTCAAGTACAACCCGCCAAGCGGCGGGCCGGCGGAGCACGCCGTCACCGCCGAGATCGAGGCGAAGGCGAACAAGTTTCTTGGGGTTCACCTTCGGGGGGTCAAGAGGCTTCCCTTCGAGGACGCTCTTCGCGTCCCGACGACGCACCGGTACGACTACCTCAACGCGTACGTCGCCGATCTCGGCAAAGTGATCGACATGGACGCCATTCGCGACGCGAAGATCGGCATGGGCGTCGATCCGCTCGGGGGCGCCGGGGTCCACTACTGGGGGCCGATTGCCGAGCGCTACAAGTTGAACCTGACCGTCGTCAACGAGGCCGTCGACCCGACGTTCCGTTTCATGACGGTCGATTGGGACGGCCAGATCCGCATGGACCCTTCATCGCCCTATGCGATGCAGAGGTTGATCGATCTGAAGGACCGCTACGAGATCGCCTTCGCCTGCGATACCGACCACGACCGGCACGGGATCGTCACTCGCGGCGCAGGACTGCTGCCGCCCAACCACTACCTTGCGGCCGCCATCTTCTATCTCTTTCAGCACCGGTCGAAGTGGAGCACGAGGGCGGCGATCGGCAAGACCGTGGTGAGCAGCCGGATGATCGATCGCGTCGCCGCCAAGCTCGGGCGGAGGCTCTACGAGGTGCCGGTCGGCTTCAAGTGGTTCGTTGACGGGTTGCTCGACGGCTCGCTCGGCTTCGGCGGGGAGGAGAGCGCCGGCGCGTCGTTCCTCCGCCGGGATGGCAGCGTCTGGACGACGGACAAGGACGGGATCGTCCCGGCGTTGCTCGCGGCGGAGATCATGGCGCGGATGGACCGGGATCCGGGCGAGCTCTACCAGGACCTCACGCGCGAGTTCGGCGACCCTGCGTATGACCGGGTCGAGGCGCCGGCCACTCCCGAACAGAAGGCGCGACTGGCAACGCTGTCACCGCAGCAGGTCCGGATCAAGGAACTGGCCGGTGAGAAGATCCAGGCCATCGTCAGCAACGCGCCCGGGAACGGCGCGACGATCGGCGGTCTGAGAGTAACGGCCGAGAGCGGATGGTTCGCGGCGCGCCCGTCGGGAACGGAAGACATCTACAAGATCTACGCGGAGAGCTTCCGTGGAGCCGAGCATCTGCGGCGCATCTTGGAGGAAGCGCAGACAATCGTCAACGATGCTCTGGCTGCGGTGCCGCGGCCGTCAGCGCGTACGCGCAAGCCCGACCCGGGAGGGCCACGATGAACCACCCGCCGGAGACGACGACGCTGTTCCTGGATATCGGCGGCGTCCTACTCACCGACGGGTGGAGCCATCAGTCGCGCGCCCGGGCGGCGATGCACTTCAACCTCGAGTTGGCCGAGATGGAGGATCGTCACCACGTGATCTTTGCGACCTACGAGGAGGGGAAGCTCACCCTGGGCGAGTATCTGGATCGGGTGGTCTTCCACCGGAAGCGGCCGTTCACCCGGGCTCAGTTCCGGCGCTTCATGTTCGCGCAGTCGCAGGCCTACCCCGAGATGATCGCCCTGGTCGCCCGGCTCAAGGTCAAGCACGGCCTGAAGATCGCGGTGGTCAGCAACGAGGGGCGCGAACTGAACGCCTATCGGATCCGGGCGTTCAAGCTGGACAGGTTGGTGGACTTCTTCATCTCGTCCTGCTTCGTCCACGCCCGCAAGCCCGACGCGAGCATCTTTCGACTCGCGCTCGACATCGCCCAGACGCCACCCCGCCGGGTCATCTATATCGAAAACACACCGATGTTCGTGCAGATCGCGGAGGGTTTGGGGATTCCGAGCATCCTTCATACGGAGTACGGATCCACGTGCGCGCAGCTTGCTTCATTCGGGCTACAAGACGGCGAAGGCCCCGGCCATGAAGGCACCTGACCCCCGCATCCTGACCGTCAATGGCGGGTCGTCGAGCATCAAGTTCGCGCTGTTCGAGGCCGGCGACTCGCTGCAACGGATCCTGGGGGGTGGGATCGAGCGGATTGGACGGCCGGAGGCCGTCTTGCGGGTGAAGGGCGTCAGCCAGGAGGACACCTTTTCGCGGCCGGTGACGGCGCCGGATCACGCGGCGGCGGTGGGCGCGCTGATGGATTGGATCGAGAAACGCACCGGCCACGATGCGTTGACGGCCGTGGGGCACCGCGTGGTGGATGGCGGGCCGAAGTACAGCGCGCCCGCGTTGATCACCAAGGAAATGGTCGACGAGCTGCGTCACCTCATGCCGTTCGACCCCGACCACCTCCCTGAGGAGATCCTGCTGACCGCGGCGTTTCATCGCCGGTTTCCGGGCCTGCCCCAGGTGGCGTGCTTCGACACCGCGTTTCACCACGACCTGCCGCGCGTGGCCCGGTTGTTGCCGATTCCGCGCCGCTACGAGGCGCAGGGCGTGCGGCGGTACGGGTTTCACGGGTTGTCGTACGCGTTCCTGATGGAAGAGCTTGGACGTCTGGACGGGGCGAAAGCGGCGCAGGGCCGGGTCATCCTCGCCCACCTCGGCAGCGGCGCGAGCCTGGCCGCGGTGTGCGACGGCAGGTCCGTGGACACGAGCATGGGCTTCACCCCGGCCGCCGGCGTGCCGATGAGCACCCGCTCGGGGGACCTGGACCCCGGACTGGTCTGGTATCTGGCGCGCACGGAGAAGATGAGCCCGAAGCAGTTCAACGAGATGGTGAATTCGCAGTCCGGACTGCTCGGAATCTCGGAAACGAGTTCCGACATGCGCGAGTTGCTCGACCGGGAAACGCATGACGTGCGGGCGGCCGAAGCGGTCGCGCTGTTCTGCTACCAGGTCAAGAAGTGGATCGGCGCGTTCGCGGCCGCCTTGGGGGGGCTCGACACCCTGGTGTTCGCGGGTGGCATCGGGGAGCAGGCTCCCACGGTCCGCGCCCGGATCTGCGATGGGCTGGGGTTCCTCGGCATCGACCTCGAGGAGAAGCGCAACGCCGCCAATGAGGGCGTGATTTCCACGCCAGTGAGCCGGGTCGCGGTCCGCGTCATCCGCACGGACGAGGAACGCATGATCGCCGGGGCGGTGTGCCGGGTTCTGGACCTTGGCTGCGAAGGGAGAAACGAACCGTGACGAAACGAACTCTACCCCCGGACCTGCTCCGCCGCATCGACGCGTACTGGCGGGCCGCAAACTACATCTCGGTCGGTCAGATCTATCTCTACGACAACCCCCTGCTCAAGCGGCCGCTGGCGCTCGCGGACGTGAAGCGCATGCTGCTGGGGCACTGGGGCACGACCCCCGGGCAGAACTTCATCTATGCGCATCTGAACCGGGTGATCAAGAAGTACGACCTCGACATGATCTACGTCTCCGGGCCGGGGCACGGCGGCCCGGCCGTCGTCGGCAACACCTACCTCGAGGGCACGTACAGCGAGGTCTACCCCGACATCAGCCAGGACGAAGCGGGCCTCCAGAAACTGTTCCGGCAGTTTTCGTTTCCCGGAGGGATCCCCAGCCACGCATCGCCGGAGTGCCCGGGCTCGATCCACGAGGGGGGCGAACTCGGATACTCGCTCAGCCATTCGTTCGGGGCGGTGTTCGACAACCCCGATCTGATCGTCGCCTGCGTCGTCGGCGACGGCGAGGCGGAAACCGGACCGCTGGCGACGTCGTGGCATTCCAACAAGTTCCTCGATCCGGCCACCGACGGCGCGGTGCTGCCGGTCCTGCACCTCAACGGCTACAAGATCTCCAACCCGACCGTCCTCGCGCGCATCACCCACGAAGAACTGGAGCAGTTGCTCCGCGGCTACGGGTGGACGCCCTACTTCGTCGAGGGCCACGAGCCCGAGTCGATGCACGAGGCCATGGCCGCCGCGCTCGACACCGCCGTGGAGCAGATCAAGCAAATCCAGCACAACGCCCGCGCCGGCGGCGATCTCACGCGGCCGCGCTGGCCGATGGTCGTGCTCAATTCACCGAAAGGCTGGACGGGGCCGAAGATGGTCGATGGCCTGCAGATCGAGGGGACGTTCCGAGCGCACCAGGTGCCGCTGTCCGATCCGGCCACCCATCCCGAACACCTCAAGCTCTTGGAGGACTGGCTGAGGAGCTACCGGCCGGAGGAGCTGTTCGACGAGCAGGGCCGCCTGAAGCCGGAACTGGCGGACCTCGCGCCCAAGGGCGAACGGCGCATGGGCGCGAACCCTCACGCCAACGGCGGCATCCTGCTCCGCGACCTGCGAATGCCCGATTTCCGCGACTACGCGGCCGCCGTGCCCGCGCCGGGAGCGCCCGGCATCGGCGACACGCATGTGCTCGGACCGTTCCTGCGCGACGTGGAGAAACTCAACAGCCCGCAGCGGAATTTTCGGGTGTTCGGCCCCGACGAGACGCTCTCCAACGGCCTCGAAGCCCTCTTCGAAGCGACGAAACGCCAATGGGACGCCGCCACGGTTCCGAACGACGAATGGCTCGCGCCCGCCGGGCGCGTCATGGAGATGCTCAGCGAGCACCAGTGCGAGGGCTGGCTCGAGGGCTACCTGCTGACCGGGCGGCATGGGCTCTTCAACTGCTACGAGGCGTTCATCCACATCGTCGACTCGATGTTCAACCAGCACGCCAAGTGGCTGGAGGTCACGTCGCACCTGCCGTGGCGGCGGGACATCGCTTCGTTGAACTACCTGCTGGCCTCCCATGTCTGGCGCCAGGACCACAACGGCTTCACCCACCAGGACCCCGGGTTCATCGACGTCGTCATGAACAAGAAGCCCAGCGTCGTGCGGGTTTACCTCCCGCCGGACGCCAACTGCCTGCTGTCGGTGATCGACCACTGCCTGCGCAGCCGTCAATACGTCAACGTCGTGATCGCGGGCAAACACCCGGCGCCGCAGTGGCTGACCATGGACGCCGCGGTCAAGCACTGCAGCGAAGGTATCGGCATCTGGCAATGGGCCAGCAACGACCAGGGTGTGGCGCCCGACGTGGTCATGGCGTGCTGTGGCGACGTGCCTACGCTGGAGACGCTCGCCGCGGTATCCCTCATGCGAACGCACCTGCCCGACCTGAAGATCCGCGTGGTCAACGTCGTCGACCTCATGAAGCTGCAGCCGCAAATCGAACACCCACACGGGCTTTCCGACATCGACTTCGACGAGCTGTTCACCAAGGACAAGCCGGTCATCTTCGCCTTCCATGCCTACCCGTGGTTGATCCACCGGCTGACCTACCGCCGCACCAACCACGACAACATCCACGTCCGCGGCTACAAGGAGGAGGGCACCATCACCACGCCGTTCGACATGACCGTACTGAACGACCTGGACCGCTTCCATCTCGTGATGGACGCGATCGACCGCCTGCCGCAGACCGGCGACAAGGGCATCTACCTGAAGCAGCAGCTCAAGGACAAGCTGATCGAGCACAGGCAGTACATCGACACGCACGGCGAAGACATGCCGGAGATCCGGAACTGGCGCTGGGGCGTGACCAACGCGGGCAGGCCGGCGTAGACCGCGCAGGTGTCCGAGAGGAGGCTCACGATGCCCACAACCCGAAATACGCCCAGCAGGTACTGGCCTCGACCAGAGGCCGCGGTTGCGACACCCGCGCTGGATCTTCAAGGAGATGAGCCATGACGACCACCACCCATTGGAAGGGACTTCTGCTCGCCGGCCTGCTTTGGGCGACTCTCCCGGGTTTGCTGAGGGCCCAGATGAACATGAACCCCTACTTCACCGCGATCAATTACCCGGTCGAGAGCCATTCATTGATGCTGATGAGTCTGCAGGACTTTCAATCGGCCCGCTACGGCAACGACTTCGTAACCGGGATGCTCATGGCCGAGTACGGTCTCACCCCGCGCTGGACGGTGGGCGTGATGGCCGAGGGTCAGAAGATCGCCGGCATGCCAGCCACCTACGGCGGCATGCGGTACAGCGCCTCCTTTCATGTTTTTCGCGACGACCGGTGGCTCAACCTGACCCTGTACGGCGAGTACGAGGACCTCAATGGGGCGGCCCTGTACAAGATGGAGGTCTCTGGTTTCGGCGCCGAAGACCTGACCGAGCCGCTGGCGCTCGCACGCGATACCCGGGCCCGGACGCTCGAACAGCGGGTGATCGTCTATCACGACTGGGATCGACTGAACGCAACCTTCAATTTCATCAGAGAGACCGCTCTCCAGGCGCCCTACGGCAGCGCGTACGGGTACGCGTTCGGCCTCTTTGTCAAGCCGTCGTGGATGAGCGGGTCGATGGCAGGGATGGCCGGCATGCCTGGGCCACCGGCGCTCTCCATGAGCCGCGTCGGTTACGGCTTGGAGATGGCCGGAGCGCTGGGGACCGAGGACCGCTTCGGCTTCGACTGGAACGCCCAGCAGCACTACCTCGGCGCCGTCTTCACGTATGCAGTGTCGTCCCACTGGTCGGTGCGTGTCGAACCCGCGTTTGGTCTCTCCAACGTCAGCGACCGCTTCATGTTGCGCACCGGACTGACGTACATGCTCGGGCCGTCCAGCGCCAAGGCCATGGAGTAGGCCGATGGCAATTCGTGAGGCGTGGACCGTGTGTGGTGTCCCCAGCAGGTTCGTTCGCGCAGGTATTGGAGAGGATGGTCACTGTGCCAACAACGGAAGATAGAGCCGCCACCGAGCCGGCGGCCGCCAAGCCGGCGAACGGCAAGGCCCCTGACATCGCCTCCGCGTCGATCCCCGACGCGCTTGCGGCGCTTCACGTCAAACCCGACACCGGGCTCACAGGTGCGGAGGTGGAGGTCCGCCGCAAGGAGCACGGCTACAACGAGGTGGCCACAAAGAAGAAGCACCCGGTCCTCACGTTCCTGCGAAAGTTCTGGGGGCTCTCGGCGTGGATGCTCGAGCTGATCATGGTTCTATCGGCGGTGCTCGGGAAGTATCCGGACCTCATCGTGGTGGGCGCGCTGCTGGTGATCAACGCCGTGTTGAGCTTCATGCAGGAGCAGCGAGCCGCCGGCGTCGTCGAGGCGTTGCGGCGAAGGTTGCAGGTGAGTGCGCGCGTCCGGCGCGATTCGAGCTGGCAGGTCGTTCCCGCCCGCGACCTGGTCCCCGGCGACATCGTTCGCGTCAGGCCCGGCGACATCATCCCGGCGGACGTGAAGCTCCTCACGGGGGGGTTGACCGCCGACGAGTCGGCGCTCACCGGCGAATCGAAAGACGCGGACAAGGCGCCCGGCGGGGTGCTCTCGTCGGGGTCCGTCGTCCGCCGGGGCGAAGGCAACGGCGTGGTGATGCTGACCGGGGCGAAGACCTACTTCGGCCGCACCACGGAGCTCGTCCAGGAAGCGCGCCCGAAACTTCACATCGAAGCGGTCGTGGCCAAGGTCGTTCGCTGGCTCTTCGTCATCGTCGGCGCGCTGCTTGGCGTCGTCGTCGTGCTGTCGCTGGTCCGCGGCACGCCGCTGGTTCAGATGGTCTCGCTCGTGCTGGTCCTGCTGATGAGCGCGGTCCCGGTCGCCCTCCCCGTCATGTTCACGGTCAGCATGGCCGTCGGGTCGAAGGAGCTGGCCAGGCTCGGCGTGCTCGTCACCCGCCTCAGCGCCGCTGAGGATGCCGCGACGATGGACGTGCTCTGCGCGGACAAGACCGGCACGATCACGATGAACCAGCTCGCCGTCACCGGCGTGATCCCGCTGGAGCACGCGACGGAAGCCGACGTGCTCTTCGCCGGAGCACTCGCGTCGCAGGAAGCCAACCAGGATCCGATCGACCTCGCGTTCCTGGCCGCGGCGAAGGAACGGCACGTCTTCGACAACGTTCCGAAGGTCGCGCCGGTCTCCTTCGCGCCGTTCGACGCGAAGAACCGGCGGACGGAAGCCGTGGTCGAGCAGAACGGGCAGCGCCTGCGCGTGATGAAAGGAGCCGTGCGCACCATCGCCGAGGCCTGCGGGCTCCAACCTCCGGCCATCGGGGCGCTGGAGGCGCGTGTCAGCGAGTCGGCGACGAAGGGATATCGGAGCCTGGCCGTGGCGCGCGGTCCCGAGACCGGCGCACTCACCCTCCTCGGATTGGTATCGTTGTACGACCCGCCGCGCCCGGACGCCAAGCAGCTCATCGCCGAGCTCCAGAACCGCGGCGTGGCGGTGAAGATGCTCACCGGCGACGCGCTGGCGGTGGCGAGCGAGATCGCGCGTGGAGTCGGCCTGCCCAACATCCGGCGCGTGGCGGACCTCAAGGCGGCCGGCGCTCTGGCCGGCAACGAGGCGGTCGACCTGCTCTCCGGCGCCGACGGTTTCGCCGAAGTGTACCCGGAGGACAAGTACATCGTGGTGCAGCACCTGCAGGCCGCCGGCCACGTGACCGGGATGACGGGCGACGGGGTCAACGATGCGCCCGCGCTCCGGCAGGCCGAGGTCGGCATCGCCGTCAGCACCGCGACCGACGTGGCCAAGGGCGCCGCCAGCGTCGTCCTGACCGAGCCGGGGTTGACGAACATCGTGGCGCTGGTCGAGCAGGGGCGGACGATCTATCAGCGCATCTTGACCTGGATCATCAACAAGATCAGCCGGACGATCCTGAAGGCGGCGTTCGTGGCCATCGCGTTCGTCGCGACCGGGAAGTTCGTCGTCTCCGCCTTCGCGATGCTCTTGCTTGTCTTCATGACGGACTTCGCGAAGGTCGCCCTGGCCACCGATCACGTCCGACCGTCCAGGAGGCCGGAAACATGGAACATCGGCGGGTTCATCGTCGTGTCCGTGGTGCTGGGCGTCGTGATGGTCGCGGAGGCGCTCCTGCTCCTGTGGATCGGTTGGTCGCGTTTCGGCCTGGCGACCAACAGCAACGCCCTCTACACCTTCAGCTTCCTGATGCTGCTCTACCTTGCCGCGTTCTCCGTCGTGTCCGCGCGCGAGCGCCGGTGGTTCTGGTCGACCATGCCCAGCAGGGCCCTCGCGGCCGCCCTCGCTGCCGACGTCCTCGCGGGCACGATCCTGACGCGCGTCGGTATTCCGGGGCTCGTGCCCTTGCCGTGGTCGCAGACGCTCATGGTCTTCGGCTATGCCATGGTCTCGGGCCTGATCGTCAACGACGCCGTCAAGGTCGTGATGATCAAGTGGCGCGTTCCCAGCGCCGTGGCCACAGAATCGATCACGAAGGCGGCCGATCTGACGCCGCAGATCGCGACGCGGGCGTACGAACTATACGAGCAGGGAGGCCGCAAGGACGGCCGCGCAGCTCAGGACTGGGAGAAGGCGGAGAGGGAGATCCGCAAGGAAAACCCCCACAAATAGCCGGAGGCCAACGCCGCGGCAGGACCCGCCCGACCGGACGTTCATCGTCTCCGCTCTTGACCCTCGCTCCATCAACCCCTACGCGCGCAAAGCCAACCCCGCGAGCGCGGGTTTCACTTCTTGCCGCGCTTCGGTTTGAGGTGCACCGCCGCGCCGGGCTCGATCACCCGGAAGGCGAACGACTCCGCCAGGTACAGCTCGACCTTCTCACGGGTATGCGAGACGTAGCCGATGGAAAGGTCCTGCCCGATCGTGAGCTTGAAATCGCCGCCGCGCGCCGACAGCACCACCGCGCCGTCGACTTGCGGGGCCCAAACGATGGGACCATCGAGAAAGTGTTGCACGCGGTCGCGAATCGGGTAGCCGTCCTCGGCGGCCTGTGACAGGCCGGCGTAACAGTCCGGTCCGAGCGCCAGGGCGTAGGGGCCGTTGATGCCGCCGCGCCGGAGCGTCTCGACCGCCTCCACCACGACCGAGGGGAACTCGGCCCAGTCGCCCGGGATCGTGATCGCGGCGTGCGGGCTCTTGGTAACCATGCCATCGATGCCGGCCGGCTTGAAGCCGTGGAAGATCGCGAGGTCTTCGGCACGCGCGATGCGCTCCGCGGCGGTGACAACCGGGGCGAGGTCCAACAAAGCGCCTCGCGCGGCGCCGTCGAGATCCATGATCGACAACTCGATCGAGATCCGGAGCTCGATCAACGGCAGAACCTCACGGACCCCCCATGGGACGCCGAGAGCGCTGTCCGATTTGATCGCGAGACGCCCGGTGTTGACCGCCGCGTACTGCCAGCCGTGCGGCCCGTCGACGTCCACGAGGGTGCGGCCCGCGAGCCGCAGTTGCAGCACGCGCTTGGCTTCGTCGTCGATCTGTTGCCAGGCCTCGGGCGTGACTGGTGCCAGGTTGCGCTTCAAAAGGTCCACGGGTCACCTCCCTTTCATGGCGCCGATGCCCAGCGTCGCGCTCGCCGCCTGGGGCGATGCGTCGCCCGTAGCGGCCTTCTCGATGTCGGTGATCGGCAGCTCGGTGAACAGATAGGTTTTCATGCGTTCGCTGAACTCGTCGTCGTGCCGCCGGATCCACTCCAGCACCATCACCGCGTGCTCCATCTCCTCGTTCTTGTTGTGGGTCAAGATATCCTTCAGGTGCGGATCCGAGCATGCCTCGGCGCGCTGCTGATACCAGTCGATCGCGTCCAACTCCTCCATCACGCTGACGATGGCGCGGTGCAGGTTGCGGGTGCGCTCCGACAGCAGCTCCAACGGTTCGTGGTAGCCCTCAGTCGCCATGTCGTTCTCCCTTCCGAGACGTTGGCACCGGTCCGCCGAACCACGCCGGACGGATGACGGCGTGGAGCCCGCTTTCGGCCAAGGCGGGCGCCACGTTGCGTTCCGGGCGCGATTCCGCCCCGGCGCCCCGGGGGGGCCGGCTCACGAAGCACCGGAGTGCAACCGGTTGATCTTGGCCGCCAGGATGAAGTCATTCCGTGAAAGCCCGTGGATCCGTTGGGTGACCAAGACGAGCCGGACCTTGTCGTACGAGATGGTGATGTCGGGATGGTGATCCTGGGCCTGCGCCAGGTCCGCAATGCGGTTGGCGAAGGCCATGGCCTCGGGAAATCCGGAAAAGGCGAACTCGCGTTCCAGAGCCATTTCGCGTAGCGACCAACCCGGTATGTCGTTCATCAACTCGGACGCCTGAACCGAGCCGAGCGGCGTCTGGTCGCGCGGAACCGGCTGACATTGCTCATCTGCCAACTTCATGGCGTGCCTCCCACCTCAGCGCATTCGCCGGGCTTGGCCAACGTTGCGGCGCCGGAACGGCGCCCGTGCGCGCCTCCCGGTACATCCGCGCCGCAACCGCCTTGCCGCGGCGGCGTAACCCTGTTGCGAGGTCAATGCAATCACTTTCGTCACGGGACGCGCGATCCCGGACCCCTCAAACCGGACGTTTCGGCTCGCTGACCAGCTCCTCGAAGAGGGTCCGGTAATGGATCATCGCCTGGCGCAACTCTTCGGTGCTGGCCTTCCCGCTGGTCTGGCGAAGCGCGATCGCGTGGGCGGCGCGATAGTTCTGCATGACCAACGGATGGTCCACCGAGATGTCGGCCGCACGCTGTTCGAAGTCACTAACCGGATAGCCACGGGCGGACATGACGTCACCGAGGAGTTGGTCGGCTTCCGTGACCGCGCCGGCGGGGCCGTCCACGAACCGCGTCTGGATCCTGGCCCAGGAGTCCTGGAAGCGGGCGCGATCGGCCGGCGCGAGCGGCTGGACGTGGAAGCTTTCGACCCGTTCCGCGCGCTTGTCCAACCCGGCTTCCGCATGCCGGCGGTTGCCGCCTTCTTTCACCGCGCGGGCATATTCACCGTCACCGAACTTTGTACGCAGTCCCTCGGTCCGGCGCTTCCGAAGGAAACGCAACGTCACGATGCCCGCGACGACGATCACGACGAGAGCGACGATAGCCACAATTGCCGTTGTGCTCATACCTGCCTCCAGTTTCAGCGTTTCCACGCGCATGCGGCCCAGGAATTCAACCCCGGGGTGGATGTGGCGGATGCGGCGGCCGGCCTGGCCGCGTCGGAATCGACGGAATCGGGCGGGTCTGGGGCGCCGCCCGGTAGGCGTGGGCCTGCGGCCGCTGCGGACGATGTTCGTGGCCGCGGGGCGGTCCTACCTGATAGTTGCCCCCCCAGCCGCCGTAGTCGTACCCGCCCGGCTCGTAGACACCGCCGATATACCCTCCCCCACCGGTCAGGCAGGCACACAGCCCGGTGAACAGCAGGAGCCCGATCGCACGAATTGTCCAACGTTGACGAAGGCTGTTCATCTTGGCTCCTTTTGGCTGTCGGTATCCGACCACTCCATCAATCCAAAGACTGCCCCCGCCGGGTCGGCGACGACCGCGATCTTGTCGCCGTGACGGTCGACGTGCGGCGCGACAAGCACGCGCCCGCCCAGCGCAACCACCTTGGCTGCCGCGCCGTCGGTGTCGACGACACGCACGAAGTTGAGCCAGCGGGGATGCCGCCGGGTCGAATCGCCGGGCAAGGCATTCACGCTCGCGCGAGCGTAGTCGTCGCTCGAGAGGATCACGTGTTCCAAACCGTCGTCACTCGGCAGGTCGAAGACGTCATAGCCGAACAGGTTCTGGTAGAAGGCAGCGTCCTTGTCCGGCTCCGGGATGAGAAGCGCGCTCCAGATCCAGTCTCCGGGTAACGCCAGCACGTCGGACGGGTCACCACTGGTCGAGGCGAGGACGGCAAAGAAGGCTCCCTCGGGATCGGCGAAGACCGCTTGGCGGCCCCGGTCCGGATAACTCTTGGGTCCGAACACGACTCTGGCGCCGTGCGCCAGCGCGGTCCGCTCGGCGGCATCGACATCGCGGACGGCGAAGAACGTCAGCCACGCCGGGTGCCGTTGCTTGCCAGGAGACAGGTGCCGCTGGAACACTCCGCCAACCGGCTGACCGTCGAGATACGCAATGGCGTAGTCCGTCTTCCCGACATGAATGTCGCGGAACGTCCAGCCCAACAACCCCGAATAGAACTGCTTCGCACCGGCAAGGTCCGGGGTCATCAGATCGACCCAGATGACTTTGCCGACGTGGTGCTCGGCGGTCGCGGGCTCGACGAGCGGGGGCAATTCAAACGGTGCGGCCGTGGCCGTCGCGATGCCCGTGGCGCACAGGACCACCGCGCACAGGGCGCGCGACAGAAGATGTCGGGCGTGATGGCACTTGTCTCTCATCTTCGTGTCTCCAGACATCCGTTCGTCACTTGTTCCAGTAACCTGGTTTGGCATAGTGGCCATGCAGGCGCGTCTCGTAGGCGCGCTCGATGGGCCGCGCCGGATCGTACTCGGGACTCGTCCGGATCTGCTCGCGCCCCACGTCCACGTGCACCTTGGCCTCGGCCCAGTCCACCCGCTCGATCCAGGCGGGCGACACTAGAACCTTCTTGCCCGGCCACCAGTTGGTGGTGTCCACGATCATGTAGCGGATCGCCCAGGAGCGGTCGTCCACGAGGAAGTCCTCCACGTGGCCGATGTCGCCGTCCGTCGCCTGGATGTGGTAGCCGGTCACCGCGAGCGAGCTGCGCAGGTGCGGGTCCTGCCAATCCTTGGACTCCCAGTTCCAGCGCCGCTCGCGCTCGAGCTCCTCGGCACTCAGGACCGGTCCGGCGGCCGGATAGGGATAGGGAAACGCGCCCCAGAGATAGGACCCGGCCCAGTACGGGGTGTAGCCGTAGTAGCCATAGTAGGCGATCTCGTGCTGTCGCGAGACCGGCTTCTGCGTGTCGATGTCGGGGCTCTTCTCGACCTGGTCCTTCGTCAGCGCCGCCGTGATGCGCTTGTGCTCCCAGTCCATCGCGCGGAAGGCGATCGGCGAGAGGAGCACCTTGCGTTCCCCGAGCCAGTTCCCCGTATCGACCACGGCGTAGCGCACCGTGTAGCTCACGTCGTCGAAGTAGAACTCTCTGACGGTGCCGATGTCACCATCGGTGGCCCCAATCGCGAACCCGTCGAGATGCTTCATGCTCCGGAGCATTGCACCTTCCTTCCCGCCGTTCTCACGGCGCGCCTGCACCGTTCATCGCCTAGGAATCTAGGCCCCCGCTCGGGTCAGTGAAAGCGTATTTTGTACCGGGGCACGAGCCCGCAAGTCGCGTAGAAACTACGCCGGCGCAGCCCGGGCCCGTGCGTCTTTGCAGAAGCCAAGGGGACGGAGGGTGGCCAGTCAAGGGGTAATTTCTACCCATGTCGCGGTCCCGACCCTGAGTAGTAAGGACGCTTCCGGGCAGGGCGCACGAGGGCTAGATTTGGGGTCGCTTGAGGAAAGAACAGGATCTCATGACTTGGGACGTCGTCGTGGTCGCGGGCCCTCCTGCCGGTCTTGGACCGCCGGCGCGCGGCGGTGCGGCGTTTGCATGTCGAGAATCACTTCGGCTTCGGGACGGTTGTTGTAGATCGAGGCGATCGGCTCCGACGAAGGCGTCCGGTCGGCCCGCAACGAGGACGGCAGCGACCGCGGGGACCACCGTCCCTCCGCCGAGCCGGCCGGCGGTCGACGCCGCGCCGGGTGGGGTCGGCGGCCTTGCAGAGAAGGGAGCACGGCATGGAACTGGGCATGATCGGACTGGGCCGGATGGGAACCAACATGGTGCGGCGCCTGCTGCGGGCCGGTCACCGGTGCGTCGTGTTCGACCTCCATCCGGAAGCCGTGAGGGCGCTCGTCGACGAGGGAGCGGTCGGCGCGACGTCGCTCGAAGAGTTCGTCCACACGCTCGCGAAACCGCGCGCCGTTTGGATGATGCTGCCGGCGGCGGCGGTCGACGAAACGCTGAACGCCCTCGTCCCGTTCCTGGAACCCGACGACGTCGTCATCGACGGCGGCAACTCGTACTACCACGATGACATCCGCCGCGACGCGGAGCTGAAGCCGAAAACCATCCACTATCTGGACGTCGGAACCAGCGGCGGCGTCTGGGGGGCGGAGCGGGGCTACTGCCTGATGATCGGCGGCGAGGACGCCGCCGTGCGGCGCCTCGACCCGATCTTCGCCGCGCTCGCCCCGACCGTCGATTCGGCGCCGCGCACGCCGGGACGGCAGAACGCCCGCGGCACCGCGGAGCACGGCTACCTGCACTGCGGGCCGAGCGGCGCGGGCCACTTCGTCAAGATGGTCCACAACGGCATCGAGTACGGCATCATGGCCGCCTACGCCGAGGGGTTGAACATCCTCCGCCACGCCAACGCCGGCGCGCGGGGGCGCGCCGCCGATGCCGAAACCACGCCGCTGCGCCACCCCGAGCACTACCTGTACGACCTCAAGCTGGCCGACGTCGCCGAGGTCTGGCGCCGCGGCAGCGTCATCGCCTCCTGGCTCCTGGACCTCGCCGCCATCGCGCTCCTCGAGAGCCCCGACCTGGCGAAGTTCGCCGGCCGGGTGTCGGACTCGGGCGAAGGGCGGTGGACGATCATGGCCGCCATCGACGAAGCGGTCCCGGCCCCCGTCCTTTCCGCCGCGGTGTACGAACGCTTCGCCTCGCGCGGCCAGGCGGATTTCGCCGACAAGGTCCTGTCGGCGCTGCGCTACGAGTTCGGCGGCCACCAGGAACAACCCGCTGCCCCGGAGGGGGGCGCCTGATGCCCGCTTCCCGGTCGGACGCCCTGGTGCTCTTCGGCGTGACGGGCGATCTCGCCCACAAGATGATCTTCCCGGCGCTCTATGCGATGGCGAAACGGGGCGTTCTGAAGGTCCCCATCGTCGGCGTCGCCTTCCCGAAGTGGAGCCTCGCGCGCCTGCGAAGCCAGGTGACGGACAGCATCGAGCGCTCGGGCGGGATCGACGACCGACCCGCCTTCCGCCGCCTCCTCTCTCTGTTCAGGTACGTGGGTGGCGACTACAACGACCGGGATACGTTCACCGCGATCAGAACGGCGCTGGGCGGTGCTCGGCGGCCGGCGCACTACCTCGCCATCCCGCCCTCGCTCTTCGAGACGGTGATCGAAGGGCTGGGCGCCGCGGAGCTGGCCGACCGTGCGCGGGTCATCGTCGAGAAGCCTTTCGGACGGGACCTGGCCTCGGCACGGGAGCTCAACCGCGTCGCGCACTCGGTCTTTCCGGAAGACTCGATCTTCCGCATCGATCACTTCCTCGGGAAGGAAGCGATCATGAACATCCTCTACTTCCGCTTCGCCAACTCGTTCCTCGAGCCGGTCTGGAACCGCAACACCGTGGCCAGCGTCCAGATCACGCTGGCCGAATCGTTCGGCGTCGAGAAGCGCGGCGCGTTCTACGAAACCGCCGGCTGCCTGCGCGACGTGATCCAGAACCACCTCTTCCAGGTCGTCGCGTTGCTTGCCATGGAGCCGCCGGCCTACCGGGGCTACGGAGCCGTGCACGCCGAGAAGGCCAAGGTCTTCCAGGCGATGCGCCCGCTCGAGCCCGAGGACGTCGTGCGCGGCCAGTACGCGGGCTACCGCAAGGAACCGGGCGTGGCGAAGGACTCCGATGTCGAGACGTTCTGCGCGCTGCGCCTCTTCATCGACTCGTGGCGCTGGGAAGGGGTGCCGTGGTACCTGCGCTCCGGAAAGTGCCTGGCCGAGACCGCGGCCGAGGTCCTGGTGGAGCTGAAGCCGCCCCCCCAGAGGCTCTTCGCCGACTCGGCGACGGCAACCGGCATGGGCAACTATCTGCGCTTCAGGCTTTCCCCAAACTCGGCCGTCGCCCTGGCCGCTCGCGTCAAGCGAGCCGGCAAGGAGTTCGTCGGCGATCAGCGGGAGCTGTACCTGGCCGAAGGACAGCCGGGAGAGGAGGCGCCGTATGAGCGGCTGCTGGGCGACGCCATGGCCGGCGACGGAGCCCTCTTCAGCCGCGAGGACGCGGTCGAGGCCGCCTGGGCGGTGGTGGACCCGGTCCTCAAGACCCACGACCGCAGCCGCCCGTACCGGCGCGGCGGCTGGGGGCCGCACGCGGCGAACGCCCTGATCGCGGCCGACGGCGGCTGGCACAACCCCAAAGCAGGAAATGCGCCAGGAGGGGATTGATGAAAGCGACCCAACGACTCCACGACATGGGCCAGAGCCTCTGGCTCGACAACATCACCCGCGGGCTGCTGACCAGCGGCACGCTGCACCGTTACATTCAGGAGTTCTCGGTCACGGGGCTCACCTCCAACCCCACGATCTTCGACCATGCCATCACGAACAGTCATGGCTACGACGACGCCATCCGCAAGAAGGTCGCGGAGGGCCGATCGGGCGAGGCGCTGTTCTTCGAGCTGGCGCTGGAGGACCTCAGGCAGGCCGCCGACCTGCTCCGGCCGATCCACGACAGGACGAACGGTGTGGACGGATGGGTGTCGTTGGAGGTCTCGCCCCTGCTGGCGAACGACACGGCCGCCACCATCGCCGCGGCTGCGAAGCTCCACCTTCAGGCGGAACGCCCCAATCTCTTCATCAAGATCCCCGGCACCGGAGCAGGCCTCCCCGCGATCGAGGAGGCGATCTTCGCGGGCGTGCCGGTCAACGTGACGCTCCTGTTCTCCCGCGAGCAATACCTCGCAGCCGCAGAGGCGTACTTCCGCGGCATCGAGCGGCGCGTCGCGGCCGGCCTGAAGCCCGATGTCTTCTCCGTGGCTTCGCTGTTCATCAGCCGCTGGGACGTCGCCGTGACCGGCAAGACGCCCGATGGGCTCCGCGACCAGCTCGGCATCGCGATCGCCAAGCGGACCTACAAAGCGTACCGCGAGGTTCTCGACTCGCCGAGATGGCAGCGCCTGATGAACGCGGGCGCCCAGCCCCAGCGTCTCCTATGGGCCAGCACCGGCACCAAGAACCCGAAGGCGTCGGACATGCTCTACGTCAAGGCGCTGGCCGCTCCGTTCACGATCAACACGATGCCGGAGAGCACCTTGAAAGCCCTGGCGGACCACGGCGAGCTCAAGGCGGCCCTTCCGGTTCACGGTGGCAACTGCGAGGAGGTCCTCGCGACGTTCGCCAAGGCCGGCATCGATGCCGCCGCCCTTGCCGCCCAACTCCAGGTCGAAGGCGCGGCCTCGTTCGTCAAGTCCTGGAAGGAGCTGATGCAGTGCATCGCGTCCAAGAGCAAGGTGCTCGAGGAGGCCGGTTGAGTCGGAGGCCACCGATCGCCGGAACACGCTGCCGCGGGGTACCCCCCTCGAGAGGGAGAGACCGGTGCCTTCGCTCGTGACGATCTGCAAAGACGGTGACGACCTGGCGGCGCGCGCCGCCGATCTCGTCATCCGGGCCGTACAGGCCGCCATCCGGGCGCGCGGTCGCGCCATGTTGGCCTTGGCGGGCGGCGCGACCCCGAAGGCGACGTACGGCTTGCTGGCGCAGCCGGCCCGCCGCAGCCGGATCGAATGGGCGCGCACCTATCTCTTCTTTGGCGACGAGAGGTTCGTGTCCCCGGATGATCCGTCCAGCAACTTCGCGATGGTGCAACGGACGCTGCTGGCGCCGGGCCCTGTGCCTGGCGGCCATGCGTTTCCCGTAGCGACGCAGCTGGCAACGGCTGCCGCCGCCGCGGCCGCGTACGCGGCCACGCTCGCCGAGGCGTTCGGGATCGGCCAAGCCGACGGCCCGCCGCGGTTCGACCTGATCCTGCTGGGTCTTGGCGAGGACGGGCACACGGCCTCGCTCTTCCCCGGAGCGGCCTCCCTGGCGGTCACCGACCGGTGGGTGGTGGCCAGCCCGCCGGGGGCGACCCCCCCTCTGGTGGAGCGCATCACACTGACGTTTCCCGTGTTCAACGCCGCGCGCGAGGCCCTGTTCCTGGTTTCCGGCGAGAACAAGGCAGAAGCGTTGCGGGACGTGCTGGAGGGGCAGCCCACCCGAGAGCAGCGACCGGCGGCATGGGTTCGTCCCGTGGACGGCACCCTCACCTGGCTCGTCGATGAGGCGGCGGCCAGCCGACTGACACGCTCGGGATAGACGCCGATCCGAGCCCGGAGGGAAGCAGATGCGAGGGGGACAGGACTCGATGACGGACGCACGGAAGAACGGCTCGCACGCGGACCCGCCGCGGATCCGCCTGCTGATCGCGGACGTGGACGGTACCCTCGTCACGCCGGACAAGGCCCTGACCCGGCGTGCCATCCGGGCGGTCCACGACCTCCGCGACGCCGGCATCGCCTTTGCCATCACCAGCGGACGCCCACCACGTGGGATGACCATGCTGATCGAGCCGCTGGCCCTGACGACGCCCATTCCAGGCTTCAACGGCGGCATGTTCGTGGCGCCTGACATGACGATCATCGAGCAACACGTCCTTCCGGCCAGCGTCGCCGCACGCGTCGTCGCAACCATCGAAGCGCATGGCCTGACGGTATGGGTCTACCGCGGCACGGATTGGTTCGTGCAACAAGCCGAATCGCCGCATGTCGCCCGCGAGCAGTGGACCGTCGGGTTCCCGCCGACGGTCGTTCCGACCTTCGAGCGACTGCTGGACAAGGTGGTCAAGATCGTCGGTGTCAGCGACGACCTGGATGCGGTGGCGCGCTGCGAGTCCGAAACGCAGAAAACGTTCGGCCGGCAGGTCTCGGCCGCGCGCTCGCAGCCCTACTACCTGGACGTGACGCATCCGAGCGCCAACAAGGGCGCCGTGGTCGGCTGGATGGCCAGCTTCCTGCACATCCCGGCCAGCCAGATCGCCACGATCGGCGACCAGCCGAACGACGTGCTCATGTTCGCCAAGAGCGGTCTGAGCGTGGCCGTGGCCAACGCCAGCGACGAGGTGCAGCGCGATGCCACGCACGTGACCACGTCCAACGAGGAGGAAGGCTTCGCCAACGCCGTCGCGCGCTTCATCCTCCCCAACGCCAACCCAGCCGGAGGCAAGACATGACCCCACGAGGTAATGGTTCGAGCGAACACGGGTGGACGGCATCCGCCGGCTGCACCGGATCACGCATGAACGGGCGTCAGCATTGCGGCGAGCCCACAGACAGGGCCGTACTCATGGACGGTGAATTGCAGCGCATCGCGGAGTTGGGGAAGCAACTCAGGGTGGACAGCATCCGGTGCACCACGGCGGCCGGATCCGGCCATCCGACGTCCTCGATGTCCGCCGCCGACCTGATGGCGGTGCTCCTGGTCAATCACCTCAAGTACGACTGGGACGAGCCGGGAAGGCCCGACAACGACCGTCTGATCTTCTCCAAGGGGCATGCCAGCCCGCTGCTCTACTCGATGTACAAGGCGGCGGGCGCCATCACCGACGAGGAGCTGATGACGTTGCGCACGTTCGGCAGCCGGCTCGAAGGACACCCGAAGCCGTCGCAGCGTACCGGGGCCCACGGCGCGCCGCGCGGCCTGCCCTGGGTGGATGTGGCCACCGGCTCCCTCGGGCAAGGTCTGCCGGTCGGCGTCGGTATGGCCCTGGGCGGGAAGTGCGTCGACAAGCTGCCGTTCGACGTCTGGGTGCTGCTGGGTGACAGCGAGGTAGCCGAGGGCTCGGTCTGGGAAGCGTTCGACAAGGCGGGCCACTACAAGCTGAACCACGTGATCGCCATCCTGGACATGAACCGGCTCGGCCAGCGCGGACCGACGGACCTCGGCTGGGACGGCCCCGCCTACGCCGCCCGCGCCCGCGCCTTCGGGTGGCACGCCATCGAGATCGACGGGCACGACATCGCCGCCATCGATGCCGCGTACAGGGAAGCGCTGGCCCAGGACGAGAAGCCCACGTGCATCGTCGCGAAGACCGTCAAGGGCTCGGGCGTTGCGCTCGTGGCGGACAAGGAGGGATGGCACGGCAAGGCCCTCAGTCCCGACCAGGCCGCGGCGGCGATCGCGGAGCTGGGAGGCGAGCGTGGCATCACCGTGGATGTCGCGAAGCCCCGGCGCTTGCAGCCGGCGACCCCGCCCGCGGCCCAGCCGCTGCCGCTTCCCGCCTACGCGGTCGGCACGAAAGAAGCCACGCGAAAAGCGTTCGGGGATGCGCTCGTGGCGCTCGGGGGAAACCGTCCGGACGTGGTGGTCCTCGACGGCGAGGTGTCCAACTCGACGTTCACGGGGGAGTTCAACAAGGCCTATCCGAGCCGGTTCTTCGAGGTCTACATCGCGGAGCAGCAGCTCGTCGGCGCCGCCCTCGGCCTGGGCGTCCTGGGGAAGGTCGCCTTTGCGGCGACGTTCGCGGCCTTCCTGACCCGCGCCTTCGACCAGATCCGCATGGCGGCCGTGTCCGGCGCCAGCGTTCGCCTGTGCGGGTCGCATGCCGGCGTCAGCATCGGCGAGGACGGTCCGTCCCAGATGGCCCTGGAGGACGTGGCGATGATGCGGGCCGTCCACGGCAGCACCGTGCTCTACCCGTGCGATGCCAACCAGACGGCTTGCCTGGCCGGCGCCATGGCCGAGCTGCCCGGGATTTCCTACCTCCGACTGACTCGCGAGAAGACGCCGGTCATCTATCCTCCAGGTGAGACATTCCCCATCGGCGGGACCAAGGTGGTGCGGCGATCGGACGGGGATCAGGTGGCGATCATCGCAGCGGGGATCACCTTGCACGAGAGCCTCCGGGCCTACGAACAGCTCGACTCGGAGGGCATCCGGGTGCGGGTCATCGACGCCTATTCCGTCAAGCCGATCGACAAGGCGTCCTTGCACGAGGCCGCGCGGGTCACGGGAGGCCGCCTCGTCGTGGTCGAGGACCACTGGCCCGAGGGCGGGCTCGGCGACGCCGTGCTGGATGCGTTCGCCGGGGCAACGGAGAAGGCCCCCGCGGTGGTCAAGCTGGCGGTGCGGTCAATGCCGACCTCCGGCACGCCCGCACAGCTCATGAAGGAAGCCGGAATCGACGCCGAGGCCATCGCGCAGGCGGTCAGGGAGTGCCTGCGAGTGCCGCCCGAGGAGGCATCGGAAGGATGACCGCCATGACGACGCCCAGGGCCCACCTCACCCAACGTCCGGAGTGGAAGGCTCTCGAGACCCATTACCGGAAGATCCAAGGGCTGCATCTCCGCGACCTCTTCGCCGCC
>SCRJ01000136.1 GCA_004298115.1 Acidobacteriota bacterium | reverse complement strand
GCACGGGGACCGTTTCGGCGCCGGCCGGAACCTCATGCTCCTCGGCGAGATCGCGAGGAAGCGGCGCCTTTTCGAGGACGCGCTTCGCTACTACGACCGATCGCTCGAGATCAACCGGGCCATTGGCAGCTCCTACACCTGCGGCCTCCTGCACGGCAACCTGGCGCTGGCCGCGGCCGCCGCTCGCGACCTCGCGGGGGCTCGCGCCGAGGTTCGCGAAGCGTTTCGCGAGTACCGGTCCACCGGCTCGTTCAACGTCGTCCTGGAGCCGCTCATCGCGCTGGCGGACGTGGCGCACGCCGAGGGCGACTGCGAGCGGGCGCTCGCGCTGCTCGGTCTGGTCCAATCCCACCCGGGCAACCGGCAGGACCACCGCATCGAGGCGGAGCGGGTACTCGCCGCGATCCGTCGCGACCGGCCCGGCCTCGACGTCGATCGGCTGCTGGCCCGCGGCGCGACTCTCGACCTCGAGACGGAGGTGGACACCTGTCTGGGGACCGGTTCGGCCGGGTGAGCGGGTTTCCGGGGCGGCGGCGCCGCCCTTGTACCGGTCCGGAACTTGTTCTAAGGTGACGGCATCCGCCCGGCGGGGCGGAGGAGGAAGCTATGGCGTTGCTCCCGTGGATCATCGGCGCCGTCGTCGTCGTCGTCATCCTGTTCTTCATCGGTCTGTGGGCGTTCAACTACCGCAAGGTCGGCCCCAACCAGGTGCTCGTCATCTCGGGGCGGACCTCGAAGGTGACCGAGCGGGACGGCACGCAGCGGACGGTCGGCTACCGCCTGCAGGTCGGCGGCGGCACGTTCGTGATGCCGCTCGTCGAGACCGTCGACACCCTTCCCCTCGAGGTGTTCTCGATCTCGGTGCGCTGCCCCGAGGCGCTCACCTCCCAGGGCGTGATGATCGCCGCCGAGGCGTTCGGCCAGGTCAAGGCCTCGAGCGACCCGACGCTCCTCCCCCGGGCCGTGGAGAACTTCCTCTCGAAGGGCGCCGCGGGGATCACGTCGGTGGCGCAGGAGGTGCTCGAGGGGCACATGCGCGCGGCGCTCGGCACGATGTCGGTGGAGGAGATCTACACCGACCGCGACACGTTCGCCGCGCGGGTGCGCCAGGCGGCCGGCGAGGACTTCGAGCGCCTCGGCCTCGAGCTGCTCTCGTTCGCGCTCAAGGACATCTCCGACGCGCAGGGCTACCTGGCGTCGCTCGGCGCCCGCCGCATCGCCGAGGTCAAGCGCGATGCCACCCTCGCCCAGGCCGAGACCGAGCGCGACGCCGCGATCCAGGCCTCCGAGTACCGCAAGCAGGGCGACATCGCGCGGTTGCAGGCGGAAGCCGAGCTCGCCAAGGCGACGCGCGACTTCGAGGTGCAGCGCGCCGACTTCCAGTCCGCCGTCAACACCAAGCGCGCCGCCGCCGACGTGGCGTACGACCTCGAGCGCGCCAAGCTCTCCGAGGCGCTCAAGCGGCAGGAGTACGCGGTGCGCCTCACCGAGAAGGAGCTCGCCGCCAAGGTCGAGGAGCAGGAGATCGTCCGCCGCGAGAAGGAGCTGGAAGCGACGATCAAGCGGCCGGCCGAGGCGATGCACTACCAGGCCAAGCTCGAGGCGGAGACCGACGCCTACCAGAAGGAGCTCGAGGCGAAGGGCAAGGCGGCCGGCATCCGGTTGTACGGAATGGCCGAGGCCGAGGCCACCGCGGCCAAGGGCAAGGCCGAGGCCGACGCGATGCAGCGCAAGGCCGAGGCCTGGAAGCAGTACACCGACGCCGGGCTCGCCGAGATGGCGATCCGGCAGCTGCCGGAGCTCGCCAGGGCCGTGTCCGAGCCGCTCGCCAAGGTGGACAAGATCATCATGGTGGGCGACGCGACCGGGACCTCCAACCTGACCGGCCAGGTCGCCGGCGTGCTGGCGCAGCTCCCCGCGGTGGTGGAGTCGCTCACCGGCGTCAAGCTCAGCGAGATCCTCAAGCGCGGGGAGAAGAAGGATGCGTAGGGGCGGGGCTCGTCCATCTTCGTGCGGTGTGGGTACGACAACCCGCGCGAGCGCGGCGAGACGGGGACGGCAAATGAGTAGGGGAGGGGCTCGCCCCCTCCCGTGCGGGACCGGTGCGACGGCGGGCGGCCGTCGCGGGTGAGACGACTGCCATGCTCTCAGATCGCGCCAACCGCATCGCGCTGTCGCCGACGCTGCGCATCAACGCCCGCGCCACCCAGATGCGCGGGCAGGGGATCGACGTCGTCGACTTCTCGGTCGGCGAGCCCGACTTCCCGACCCCCGAAGTCGTCAAGCGCGCGGCGAAGGCGGCGCTCGACGCGAACTTCACGAAGTACACCGCCAACGACGGCATCCCCGACCTCAAGAAGGCGATCTGCGCCAAGCTCGAGCGCGACAACGGTCTCGCCTACTCGCCCGACGAGGTCATCGTTTCGGCCGGGGCGAAGAACTCGCTGTTCAACGTCGCGATGGCGCTCTACGACGAGGGCGACGACATCCTGATCCCGGCGCCGTACTGGGTCTCGTACCCGGACCAGGTCAAGCTCGCGAAGGCCAACCCGGTGATCGTCCCGACCCGCGAGGAGGACGGTTTCCGGCTCTCCCCGCGCGACCTCGCGGCGGCGATCACCCCGAACACCAAGGCGATCATCCTCAACTACCCGTGCAACCCGTCCGGCGCGACCTATACCCGCGAGCAACTCGAGGCGATCGCCGAGGTGTGCGTGCGCGAGCAGATCTGGGTGATCTCGGACGAGATCTACGAGAAGCTGACCTACGACGGGCAGCGCTTCGTGTCGATCGCGTCGGTCAACGACAAGATCAAGAAGCTCACGGTCGTGATCAACGGCTTCTCCAAGGCGTTCTCGATGACCGGCTGGCGGCTCGGCTACGCGGCGGGGCCGCGGGAGATCGTCGCCGCGTGCTCCAAGATTCAATCGCACAACACCTCGAACGCGACCTCCTTCGTGC
The DNA here is from genome assembly GCA_004298115.1 of Acidobacteriota bacterium. GTDB lineage: Bacteria > Acidobacteriota > Thermoanaerobaculia > Thermoanaerobaculales > Thermoanaerobaculaceae > RBG-13-68-16. The sequence continues at coordinate 6,435 of SCRJ01000136.1, read as the reverse complement.
AGAAGGCCGCGGTCACCGCTCTGGCGGAGTGCGACATGGACGTCGAGCGCATGCGACAGGAGTTCGAGCGCCGCCGCAACGCGATCGTCTACCGGCTGCGCGCGCTGCCGGAGGTGTCGTGCGCGTCGCCTTCGGGCGCGTTCTACGTGCTGCCGAACGTGACGCACTACCTCGACCGCGAGTTCGCCGGCGCGCCGATCCGCAACACGTACGGGCTCGCCTACTACCTGTTGAAGGAAGCGCACGTGGCGGTGGTCCCGGGCGAGGCGTTCGGCACGTCCGCGCACGTGCGGATCTCGTTCGCCACCGCGATGGACCGCATCGAGGAGGGATGTCGCCGTATCCGCGAGGCGCTCGCCCGCCTCGAGGAGCCCCGCCGCCTGCGCCCGCGGGCGCTCAACAACGTGGTCACGAAGGTGGCGGCGTACGCCGAGACGCGCCCGGTGGTGGGCCTCGAGAGCCGCAACGCGCTGCTCGCGGAGGCGTCGGCGCACCTGGCGCCGGACGCCTACTTCGAGTGGAACGCGGCGATCGCCGGGATCGTGGTGCAGCTGCGCACCAACTCGCCGCACCTCGCAGACTTCTATCAGGAGAACTTCTACCCCGCGGCGCTCGAAGGCGACCTCGAGCCGCACGCGGTGATCTACGCGGTCAAGGACATCCCTGGCCGCGAGCCGTCCGGCCTCGTGAGTCTCGACACCGCGACCGGCTTCGCGTTCAACACGGCGTTCTACGGCCAGGTGCGCACGCTGGCGCTGCAGCTCGCATCGGAAGCTGCGGCGCGCACCTCCGGCGCGCTGCTGGCGCACTGCGCCGCCCTCGACGTCGGCGGGCACGGCGCCCTGGTCTGGGGCGGCCCGGGCTCCGGGCGGACCGGGCTGCTCGCCGCCGCGCTGCGCGAGGACGGCGTTCGCCTCGTGTCGAGCGACGCGGTGCTGGTGCGGCTCGGCGCGGCCGAGCCGGTGGCGGACCTCGTCGAGCGCAAGCTCTACCTCAAGGCGAAGTGGGTCGGCAAGCTGCCGGAACTCGGCAAGCTCCTCGAGCGCTCCAAGCTCGAGAACATGGTCGTGTCGCGCGACGGCTGCACCGTGGACCACCCGGGCGACGAGTGCCCGCTCGACCGCGGCGCCGCGGTGTGCGTCGAGGCCTCCAGGAACGGCCGCGTCATGCTCGACCCGTACTGGCTCGGGGGCGCCGCCCGCCACGCGCGCCGCACCGCCCCGGGCCTCGCCGTACTCCTCGCCCGCGACCCGGTGCTGCCGATGGTGCAGCAGATCGACGCGCGCGAAGCCGCCCGCATCCTCGCCTCGGGGCAGCTCCCCGGGGCGGCCGGCAAGGCTGTCCCGTTCGCGAACCCCCACCTCGTCGGCCTCGACGCCGTCCGCTCCGACCTGCTGCGCGCCCAGCACGAGCGCTTGTTCGCCGCCACCAAGGTCGTGATGCTGAACACCGCGATCGGCTCGGCCGACGGCGCGGCCAAGCGACTGCTCGAGCTTTGCCGGTAGAGCGGATGCGGGTCGCGATCGCCTCACGGTCCGTGCGGCCCGGTCGGGGCGACGGCGAGGGCGAGCGCTGGACTTGGAGCGGTCGCCGATGAGCCGCGTGCTGCGGCGCCTCGAGGCTCTCGACCGCGAGATCCGCGTCGCCATCGTCGGCGCGGGCGCCATGGGCCGCGGCCTCTTCTACCAGTGCTGCGTCACCCCGGGGATCACCTGCGTCGGCATCGCCGACATCGAGCTCGACCGCGCGGCCGGGTGCGCCGCCATGATGGGCTGCGAGCAGAGCACCGTGGAGAGCGCGCGCGAGGTCCGGGAGGCGGTCGAGCGCGGGAGGGTGGCGGTGTGCAGGGACGGCGCCCTGCTCGCCGAGTGCGAGGGCGCCGACGTGTTCATCGAGGCGTCCAACTGCATCGGTCCTGCCGCCCGGTTCGCCATCGGCGCCATCGAGAGCGGGAAGCATCTGGTCCTGATGAACTCGGAGATCGACCTGGCGTTCGGGCCGTATCTCGCTGCGCTCGCACACAGCAACGGCGTCGTCTACACCAGCTGCGACGGCGACCAGCACGGCGTGCTCAAGAACCTGATCGACGACCTCACGCTGTGGGGCTTCGACCTGGTGATGGCCGGGAACATCAAGGGGTTCCTCGACCGCTGGGCCAACCCGACCACGATCGTGCCCGAGGCCGACAAGCGCAACCTCGGATACAAGATGTGCACCGCCTACACCGACGGCACCAAGCTCGGCGTCGAGATGGCGCTGCTCGCCAACGCCCTCGGCCTCGCCGTGCCGGTGCCCGGGATGCACGGGCCCAGGGCGCGGCACGTCCGCGAGGTGTTCGACCTGATCGACGTGGCCGGGGAGTGGCAACGCGTCGGTCCGTTCGTGGACTACGTCCTCGGCGCCCAACCGGACGGCGGCGTGTTCGCGGTCGGCCGATGCGACCATCCCTACCAGCGGAGCATGATGTCGTACTACAAGATGGGGGCGGGGCCGTTCTACCTGTTCTACCGGCCGTACCACCTGTGCCACGTCGAGGCGATGGCGGGGATCGCCGAGGCGGTCCTGGACGGGCGCTCGTTGCTGGAGCCGGTGCACGGCTTTCGCGCCAACGTCTACGCGTACGCCAAACGGCCGCTACTCGCCGGCGAGGCGCTCGACGGCATCGGCGGCTATGCCTGCTACGGCCTGATCGAGAACTGCGGCGAGCGACACCCTGGCCTGCCGGTCTGCCTCGCGGAGGGGGTGACACTCACGCGCGCGGTCGCCAAGGACGCCCCGATCCGCCTGGAGGACGTCGCCGGCGAGGGCGCCGGCTTCGAGTTCGAGCTGTTCCGCCAGGCGCAGGCGGCGGCGCGGGTGCTCCGGCGGCCATGAAGCTGGGGATCGCGGTCGTCTACCTCGTCCGCGAGGGCAACGAGCGGCTGCTCGATCTGCACCTGGAGTCGATCCGGAAGCACACCGACGTGCCGTACGCCATCTACGCGGGCGCCAACCGGCTCGGCGCCGGGATGCGGGAGACGCTGCGCCGGCGTCCCGAGGTGAGGATCCTCGACCTGCCCGTCACGGCGCTGCGGACGAGCGAGGAGCACGCCTTCTACCTCGAGCAGTTGATCGCCGCGGCTCTGGACGACGGCGTGAGCCACGTCGCGGTGTTCCACGTGGACTCGTTCCCGATCCGGCCGGGGTGGGCCACAGAGACCGCCGCCGCGCTTTCGGACGGGCGGCCGTTCGCCGCGGCGGTGCGCGACGTACGCTTTGACGACAAGCCGTTCACGGCGTTCATGCTGATCCGAAGCGAGTTCCTCCGCGAGGCGCGGCCGCGCTTCCTGCTCGACGGCGAGGAACGGCGGTCGGCCGCGTACCGGGGCTACCGGCGGCGCTTCCCTCATCACCCCGATTCCGGCGTTGGCTTCGGTTTCCTCGCCTACCGCGAGGGTCTCGAGTGGCTTCCCCTCGAACGGAGCAACCGCGGTGAGGACCACGCCCACTTCGGCAGCATCTACGGCGACACGGTGTTCCACCTGGGCGCCGCGGCATGGCGGCGAAAGGACTTCCCGGGCAGCCGCGGACCGACGACCCTGCTCGATCTGCGCGCGCGCCTGGGACCGGCGCTGGGACGCGCCCTGCCCGCGGGGGTGCGCGCCCGGCTCAAGCGGGCGACGAGCCGTGCCGTGCCGGCGCTCGACATTGAGGCGAAGTACGCCGCGAACGAAGCCGCCTTCGAGTTCGTCCGGCAGCGCCTGCTGGCCGACCCCGAGGCGTACGTCGACCACTTGCGGTTCGGCTGAACCCCGCGCCGGCCTGCCCGGTCGGACGCGCGCCGTGGACGGGACGCGCCTACGAGGAGCGCCTGGCCTGTTCGCGCTCCAGCATGCGCTGGTGCTCGACCTCGGACTGGCGCAGCGCCGCGAAGAGCTGGGTGACCTCGACCGGGAGCGCCTGCTCCATCGCCGCGGCGTAGTAGGCCTCGGCCTTCTTTTCGGCCGCCATCGCGATGTTGAAAGCGTCGCCCGCGGTCATCGTGTCGGCCGGCGTCACGTTGTACGGCGCTTCCACGCCCCACAGGGCGCGGTTGCCGAGGTTGGCGACGGCGCCGGGGTAGAGGGCGGAGCGGCGTTCGGCGATCTGCTGGCGGTGCAGTTCCTCGCGCGCCGCCATCTTGTGGAAGAAATCGGCGACCTCGCGCGCGCCGTGCCTCGTCATGGCGCCGGCGAGGAACTCGTACTGTTCGTGCGCTTCCTCCTCCGCGAAGATCGCGAGGTCGAGGACGTCCTGCGGCTGCAGCTTCGAGAAATCCATGTCGAGACCCATCATCGCCTCCGGTCGACAAAGCCGGCGGGCGTCCCGCCGCGGCGTCACTCTGCCCCGACGGGCGGCGCCGTGTCAACCGCCGCCACGCGCCGCGACCGGCGGTCAGCGGGGGGGCACCTTGGTCAGGGGCCTCAGGCCCGCGGAGAAGACCCGCGTCTCCTTGCCGCCGTACTCGGTTCCCGACGTCAGGAGCGCGCCGGCGAGGTTCCCGTTCTTGTCGACCTCGACCGGGATGCAGATCTCGTCCCGCTTGATCCCCTCGGCGGCGACCAGCGGCCCCTCGAGGGAGGCCTCGATGACGTACTTGGTCTGGAGGGTGATCCCCCGGCGCGCGCTCCCAGGGTTCGGGTAGACCCGACCGTCCTTGAGCGCGGCGTCACCCACCTTGCCTGCGACGGCGCCGTCCTCGCCGATCGTGAGCGCCATCGGCAGCTCCTGTGCCTTGCACCAGTTGACCGCGACCTCGGCGTGGCCCTCCCAGCGTCCGACCATCGACGCGGGGGGCGCCACCGGCGCTTTCCGGCACGCCGCCGAGCATGCGGCGACTCCCACCAGCAGCGAGATGACCAGCGTGTTGCGGCTCATGGTCGAACCCCTCCTTCGTGCGTTCCAGGTGCGGTTCGAAACGGTGGCGTGAGGATGCGACTCATAACCTCATAGTATCAAGGATCGCTCCTCTCAAGATTCTACCCCAACCGTGTCCCGGCGAGCGCGTACGGCCTCGCGCCGCCGCCCGCCGGTGCCGGCGGGCCCGGCGCCGCCGCCGCACCGGCGGCCTCCCCGGCGGGCGTGGGATACTCGGGTCCATGGTCGGCTCCTCGGACACGCTCAAGCGCTGGCCCGTGCTCGTCGTCGCGGTGGTCTCGGCCCACCTCGCCTTCGGGATCCTCGGGCGCGGCCTGTGGAAGCCCGACGAGCCGCGCGAGGCGGCGATCGCGGCGCGCATGGCGCGGCCGGGAGGCGACCTCGTGGTGCCGCACCTCGGGGACGCCGCGTTCTGCGAGAAACCGCCGCTGTACTACTGGGTGGCCGCGGGATCGGCGCGCCTGCTCGGCCGGGGAGCGGTCGCGCTGCGCGTCCCGAACGCGCTGTACGCGCTCGCCGGGGCGCTCCTCGTCGGCGCGCTGGCCGCCGCCGCCGCCGGGCGTGCGGCGGCGCTGGCGGGCGGCATCGCGATGGGGACGCTGTACCTCGCGTACCGGGTCGAGATCTGGATGGCGACCGACGCCCTGCTGATGCTCTCGGTCGCCGGGGCGCTCCTCGGCTGCTACCGCGGTCTCGCCGCCGCCCGCGGCTGGGAGAAACTGCGCTGGTACGCCCTCATGCACGCGTTCCTCGCGGTGGGCTTCCTGACCAAGAACGTGGTCGCGTGGATCGTGCCGGGGTTGGCGCTGCTCGTCTTCGTCGTGTGGGAGCGGCGGTGGCGCGAGCTGCTGACCTGGGAGCTCTGGGCCGGGGCCGCGATCCAGGCCGCCGCGGTGCTGCCGTGGGTCTTCGCGGTTGGCGCGCGACCGGATGGGGCCGCCGAGCTGCGGGCGTTCTTCATCAACAACCTGTTCGGACGGTTCACCGCGATGCAGGGGGTGGGCTACACCCAGTCGCACCCGGGGTGGCCGGGGGCGTACCTGGTGGAGCTGCCCGTCTACCTGCTGCCGTGGACGTTCCTGATGGTCGCGGCGGTGGCGGCGGCGTGGCGGGCGGCCGGCCGGCCGGTCGGCTCCGGCGACGCCGGCGCGGCGGCCGGGCGAGCGGCGTGGCGGTTCGCGGCGGCGGCGATCGTGCCCGGCCTCGCGGTGTTGTCGGCGGCGGCGACGATGCGGGACATCTACGCCGGCGTCCTGATGCCGTCGTTCGCGCTGCTCGGCGGGCTCTGGGCGGCGCGGGCGCTCGCGGCGCCGGGCCGACTCGACCGCGCGATGGCGCGCGCCACGGGCGCGTTTCTCGCCGCGGTGGCGTTCCTGCTGCCGCCGGCGTTGCTCGTCGCGGTGCTGCGACTGGGCGCCCCGGCGCCGGGGTTTGCCGTACTGCTGTTGGCCGCCGGGTGGATCGCCGGCGCGTGGCTCGCGCTGCGCTCGTGGCGGGCGGCGCGGCGCGCGCAGATGGGGCGCTTCCTGGCGACCGCGG
>SCRJ01000135.1 GCA_004298115.1 Acidobacteriota bacterium | reverse complement strand
TGCTGGCGCTTGGAGCTTCCGTGGCCAGCGCGGAGGTCCGCACGAAGGTGGTGGAGTACACGCAGGGCAACACCGCGCTCGAGGGGTTTCTGGCATGGGACGACGCGGTGCAGGGCCGGCGTCCGGGCGTCCTGATCGCGCCCGATTGGATGGGCGTCGGGCCGTTCGCCGATGGCCGTGCGGAGCAGCTGGCCAAGCTCGGCTACGTGGCGTTCTGCGCCGACATCTACGGCAAGGGCGTGCGGCCCAGCACGCCGAAGCAGGCCGGGGAGACCGCCGCGATCTACAAGAACGACCGCCCCCTGACGCGGGCTCGTGTCGAGGCCGCGCTCGCCGTGCTGCGCGCCAACCCGCTCGTCGACCCGAAGCGGATCGCCGCGATCGGCTACTGCTTCGGCGGCATGGTCGTGCTCGAGCTGGCGCGCAGCGGCGCCGATGTGGCAGGCGTGGTCACGTTTCACGGTTCCCTCGACACGCCCACGCCCGGCGACGCCAAGAACATCCGCTGCAAGGTGCTGGCGCTGCAGGGCGGCGACGATCCGTTCGTCGGACCCGAGGTCGTTGCCGCGTTCGAGAAGGAAATGCGGAACGCGCACGTGAACTGGGAACTCGTCCAGTACGGCGGCGCGGTCCACGCGTACACGAACCCGGCCGCAGGCAACGACAACGCCAAGGGCGCGGCCTACAACGCGCAGGCTGACCGTCGCTCCTGGCAGGCGATGAAGGACTTCTTCGCCGAGATCTTCCAGTAGGCGGGCGCTTGGATCCATCCCTGCGGCCGGGCGTCTGCACTCGCGCTCCCCGGCCCACGAACAGAGGGCTGGGGCCGCCTTCGCGGCGGCCCCAGCCTGGGTCCGGAATCAATGCCAGCGCCCCGGGTGCCAGCGCCAGCCCCGGCGGCCGTGGTCCCAACGGCCGCGCTCCCATCGCCCGCCGGGGTGCGGCGGCTTCGCCCAATGCCCGCGCTGCCACACCCAGCGGTCGTGCCACTCCCAGTAGCCGTCGATCCACACGTAGCCCGGTCCCGGTACCCCGCCCTCGACTTCGACGAGCGCCCCGGGCGGCTCAGCGGGTACCCACATGGTGGCCACGCATCCGGTTCCGAACAAAGCGGTCGAGATGAGTAAGAGTGAGGTGGCCCAGAGCCGGCATCTCATCACCGCAGACCTCCCTTGCCGGTCCCGATCCCGAGCTCGACATGTCCCCCCCTGAGCGTGAAACGCAGCATCACGAGGGCCGCCAACGCCGCCAGGCCGCCGAGGGCCACGAACGGCAGCGGGGCGGTGGACTCGGGACGGACCTCGGGTCGGGCTTGCGCGCCGGGCGCGGGGGCGCCGACGGAGTCAACGACGTCTACGGAGCCTTGCGGTTCTGGCGGCGCCATGCTCGGCTCGGTCGTGCCCCTAGAAGGGGGAGTCTTCATCACATCGGTGCCTGGGTTCGGAAGAACGGTGGACCCGGCCGGCTGCGGGACCGCTGATTCGAGTGCGGCCGGCTTCGGCTTCGTTGCGGCCGCCGCCTGCTTCGCCGGTCGGCTCTTTGCAGGTTTCAGGGGTGAGGTCGTCGCGGGGGCCGCAGACGCCACCTGGGTCGCGGCGGCCGTGGCGCCCGCAGAGTGCGCCGCAGCGGTCGCGGCTATCGGCTGCGGTGCTTGGGCGGCCGGTTGACCCGTGGCCGGCGCCCCGGTGTCCGGGGGAACGCTCGCGGCCGGCGGCTCGGTCGCGCCGCTCGACGACGGGCCGGCGGCCGCCGCGAGAGCGACACGGACCGCGCGCCGCTGGTCGCCGTCCTGGGTGAACCAGAGGTCCACCCGATCGCCGGCCTTGAGCTCCGCGGGTTTCTCCGTCGTCGCATCGACCAGGAACGGGACGGTCTGTCCCTCGAGACCGGATGTGGGCTGCGAGGAAGGTGCGACCGCCTTCTCGACCCGCAACTCGAGGCGGTCGGCGGCGAGGGTGACGATCGTCCCCTCGAGCTGCACCGGCTTGGCCGGCTCGGCGGCAGGGTTGGCGCTCACAGCCGCCGGCGCGGTCTGACCCTGCGATTGCGGCTCACCATTCTGCGGGTTCCCCTGCTGCGCGAGCAGCGGGACCGCCACGACGGCCAGGAACAACGCCACGAGAGGGTGAATTCTTGCGTTCATTGCTCCGCCTCCTTTCTGGTGCCGGCCGTTCGGCGCGGGCACCCCATGCGGCGACCGGGGGCTCACGGGAGAACGCGATGCCGAAGCCGTTCCCCCGCAGGGGAGGTCGATCCCGGTTCCGAGCCGTCGCCCCATGTAACCGTCAGGCGGGGCGCCCCCTCGTCGCCGTGAACCTCGACTGCAACCGGGGTGCCATCCCGAGAGGTGTCGGCTACTTATTCGAGCTCAATGTGTTAGCGGGACAGGTTGAGACAGAGGCCAGGATGTCGAGGCGCGCCTGGAGCGACGCTCGAATCACCAGTTCCAGCAAGAGTTTACGTTGGGCAGAGAGGGTCGAATGGCGTCCGGCGAGGCAAGGCGCGCCACCACCGACCGGGAAATTCTCCCGGGTCGGGTTTCCCCTCCCCGAACGGCCGCGAGGGCGCGGGGGCGCCGGGCGAGCCGCATCTCGTCGCCGTTTCGGCGAAGGCGCTCTCGGCGCGCCGCTACTCGCCGACGGTGAACGCCACGGCCGGGTACCCGACGAAGTGGTACAGGTTGGCTGGCGCTGTCGCCCCCATGCCGATCGCCTTCACCGGCAGCTCCGGCCCGCCGATCGAGGTGCCGTACGCCAGGGGATGCCCGACCGGTGTCGGCAGGCCGAGCGCCGCGGTCGTGCGCTCGAGGACCAACAGGCCAAGTGGGATCGCGAACCTCCCGCACCACGTCAGCCGGTACTCCGAAGGCCGCTGCGGGTTCACGCAGGTCGCGTAAAACTGCTCGACCTTGGCGGTCGTCACCGGACCCGCGAGCGGGCCGGTCAACAGCTTGCGATCCTGCGCGCACGCCTCGACGTACGCTGCGACGCCGCCTTGGCCGAACGGCACGTAGCCGAAGTCGTCGCCGTAGTGCACGGCGTCGGAGGAGATGACCACCGCGACGTCGCGGCCGAGCTTCCAGCCGTGCGCCTTCATCGCCTCGGCGAGAGCGACGCCGAGGTCGCCGGCGAGCGCCTGCATCCGCTCGAAACCCATCGCCGGCACGATGACCGGAACGAACTCGACGTCGGAGCGTGCGTGCTTGAGCCAGAAGAGCAGCGCCTCGAGCGAGTGCTCCGAGTCGTGGGCGGCGTCGTCCTGGACGGCGTCGCCGTGCGGGAGCCGGGCGAGGAGTTCGCCGCGCAACGCGGAAACGGTGGCCTCGCCGTCGGGCGTTCGCCACGCCCGGTAGCGGTCGAACACCAGCGTGTCGTGAGCGCCGAAGCGGCGGTACCCGTGGAACACCCCGACCAGGACGACGGTCTTCGCGGTGACGAGGGGCAACGTCCGCCGGTAGAGACGACCTGCGAACAGGTAGTCGTCGTGGGGGCAGATCACCCCGGCCACTCCGGGCGCCGGGGCTGGCCCGAGGAGCTCCGGCGCGGGGGGCGTCGCCGACAGCTCCCAAACCTTCGCCATCTGGGCGGGCTCCGAGGCGAAGCCGATTGTATCCTTCTGTCCGCGCACGTCGGCCGCGGACGGGATCCCCATCGCGGCGCGGACCTCGTCGGGAGTGGGCGGGGTCGTGGCGGGCGGCTGCAGCGCCGCCTGGGCCAGAATCGGCAGGGCGAGCAACGTCGACAAGGCCGCGAATCCGAGCACGGTTCACCTCGCCGGGTGAGCGTACCGCCGACGGACGCCCGGGGCAAACGGCGACCCGCGCCCGGCGAGGTGTGCACGCGCCGGGTGTTGGCTTGAGGCGGCGGGAGAAGCCGCGTGCGCCAGCCTCTCGGGCTGGAAACGGCATCTTCGAACGCTGCCGTCCTCCCGGCGAAGGCTGGGTCCGGAGGCGGGTTGCGTCTCGGTCGTCATCCCCGCGAAAGCGGGGATCCAGGTCGTGGCCCTCGCCGGTTGCTGGATGTTCGCGCGCGCGGGCATGACGAAGGGGGTCGACATCCACGGGAACGCGAGCCGTCATCCCCTCGGAAGCGGGGATGCAGACGGTGGTCCCTCGCGGGCCGAAACCTGGGTCTCCGTCTTTGCGGGCGGGACGCCCGGCAGGTCGTCACGTCGGTTGGACGGCCAGCAGCGCCGCCGCGGCGCGGTTGCCGGAGCGCACGGCGTAGTTCTGGCCGCGGTCCTCGGGGTAGATCTGCGCCATGCAGGCGTGGTAGAGGCCGGGAAGCGGCGTCTCGAACTGGGGGATCACGCTCGCGTAGTTGCAGCCGATCACGGGCTGCGCGTACGCGGCCTTGAAGTGGTGGCGGGCGAGCACCCAGCCGTCGTCGAACTCCGGGTTGACGCGCCGCAAGAACGGGCGGTACGCGGCCCAGACGTCGTCGTCGCGCGCGCTCCAGAGCGGATCGTCGGGGAACAGGTACTTGGAGATGTAGAGCACGTGGCGCCCGCCGTAGCGCTCGCGCGGGACGTAGTTCGTGTGCTCGATCAGGCCACCGAACGGGAACGCGGGGTCCGCGATGTTGAGCCAGTAGTACGGCGACAGCGACCGCGACAGCTCGAGCACCACGCAAAGCGCCGCCGTCGAGGCGAGGCCGTCGAGGCGGGCGCGGTACGCGTCCGGGAACTGAGCGCCGGCCACCTTGACCAGCTCGGCAGGCGCCGCGGTGAAGAGCGCCGCGTCGAAGCGTTCGACGCCGGTCCGCGCCTGTACCTCGAGGCCGCCGTCGCTGCGCCAGATCCGCCGCACCGGGTTTCCGAGTTCGATCCGGACGCCGGCCTCGCGCAGCCGCGCGACGAGCGCGTCCACGAGCCGCGCGAACGAGCCGTGCATGTAGCCGAGGCGCTCGCCCATGCCGCTCGCCGAGCGCGAGCGGCCGCGCAGGTACACCTTTCCCCACAGCCAGACCATCGCGACCTCGTCCGCCTTCTCCGCGAACTTCTGATGCAGGAGGGGACCCCAGACGGCGTCGAAGGCCTTGCGGCCGGCGTGCGCGAGAATCCAGTCGCGCGCGGTGACCGTCTCGAACCTGTGGTAGTCCGCCGTACGGTTGAGCCGCAGCGTCGACAGCCCGAACCGCACCTTGTCCGCCCAGGGGAGCGGGCCGAACCTCAGCAGCGAGACCGGCGTGCCGAAATCCCACAGGCGGCCGGACGAGTAGATCCCCATGCGCGACGGGAGCCACTCGATCTCGGAGGCGAGACCGAGCTCGGCGGCGAGCGCGAGGATGTCGGCGTCGGTGGTGAAAAGGTGGTGGTAGAAACATTCGAGCCGCTCGCCGCCGACCGCAAAGCTGGCGACGAGGCCGCCGGCCTCGGGGTAGCGCTCGTACACCGTGACCTGCCACCCGGCGCTCGCGAGCCGGTACGCCGCCACCAGGCCGGTGAGCCCGGCTCCGACGACCGCACAGCGGTTCGTCCGGTCACGCATGGGCAGCAAGGATAGCGCGATTGCCCGCGGCTCCGTCTGATCACGCCGGCGAAGGAGGTCCACATGATCGGGCGCACTGGGCCCACCGGCGTCAACTTGACAACGGACCCCTTCGACGCGAGAATGAGGCGCGAAATAGGACAGTTGATCAAGTTGGGGGGGATCTCATGAGAACCACATGGATGAGGGGAGTCTTGCGGTTTCTATTGGTCGGGACGGTGGTGGGGCTGGCGGCAGGAACGGGGACCATCCTTGCAGCGACGAAAACCTGGACAGGAGCCGGCGGCGACAACTTCTGGACCACGGCGGCCAACTGGGGCGGCACCGTGCCTGTTGCCGGCGACGACTTGGTGTTTCCCAGCGGCGCGGCGCGTCTGACGAACACGAATAACCTGACCCCGGGAACGTCGTTCAACTCCATCAGCTTCACCGGCCCCGCCGGCGGCTACGCCATTTCCGGAAACGATATCCAGTTGGTTGCAGGTCTCACAGCGGACAACAGCGCGACCAACAGCGTCAATCTATTTATCGTCCTGACGGCGTCGCAGACGTTCACCGTTTCGGGGGACCGATTGCGCCTTGGCGCCATCGAATTGGGCAGTCACACCCTTACCTTTGCCGGCGCTAGCGGCATCGTCGAGCTGAACGGCATCGTCTCGGGAACCGGCGGGATCTCGTCGTCAGCAGGGGTTGTCTTCCTCCTCGTCAGTGCTTCCTACACCGGACCCACCACCGTCACCGCGGGGAGCTTCGCCGTAGTGGGGCCGAGCCTCAGTCTGTCCAGCGTGGTGACGGTCAATGGCGGCCTCCTCCAGTACGCCAACGGCGGCCGCACAGGGCCGGTCACGGTGAACGCGCCCGGGAGGTTGTTCTGCGGTGGTGGCGCAACCCAGCTCGGGAGCCTCACCGACCTGACGATGCAGTCGGGGTCCATGCTCAGCATGGCGATGAACAGTCTCTCAGACTACGGCCAGCTCAACCCCGCCTCCGGCAACGTGAGCCTGGGCAACGCGACGCTCGACTTGGGGTGGTCGTTCACTTCCATTACCGGCGACGCGTTCACCATCATCAACAAGACCAGCGCGGGAGCCATCACCGGCACGTTCGCTGGGCTCGCCGAAGGGGCGACGTTTACCGGCAACGGCCGGACCTACCAGATCACCTACGTCGGCGGGACCGGCAACGATGTGGTCATTACCGACGTCACGGCCGGGGGGCCGACACCGACACCCACGCCAACCGCCACGCCGACGGCGACGCCGACACCCACCCCGACCGTGACCCCGACCTCGCCTCCCACCCCTGGACCCGACATTCCGACGACAGGCGGCGGTGGGGCGATCGCGTTCATGATCCTGCTCGCGGTGGCCGGCGTTCTGCTCGTGCGGCGGTACACGTCCTGACTCTGACGTGAATGCGTGCGATTGGGGCGCGCCCGGGCGGTGGTCCGGGCGCGTTTCCATTCTCGGCCTTGCTCGACGGCGGAACGTGGCCCGCTTGCGGGTGTCGCTTGCGGACGCTCAGTTCATGTCGTTCCCATCTCCGAGGAAGCCCGGGAGGCGGTACCGGCCGCCTTCCGGAAGTTCGGGCGGCTCCTCGGCCTCCTGAACCCGCCAACGGTCGTAGGCGTCGTCGGGCAGTCCGGCGATGAAGCGGGAGGGTTCGAGGATGACGTCCATCCGGCAACGGTCGCGGGCGACAAGCGGGTAGCAGAGCAACAGCTCGTCCTTCGCCCGCGTACAGGCGATGTAGAAGAGGCGCCTCTCTTCCTCGCCGCCCTTGCGCACCGGGCGCAGGCGCTTGGGGGAACTGGCGCTCGATGGCCGCGATCGCCGCGTTCGCGAGCGTCAGGATCGGCGGCAGCGAGCGGTAGTTCGTCTCCAACGCGCGCCGATTCCGGTCGGCGGACGCGGCCGGCCGCGCGCGGCCTCAGATGAACGCGCGGTAGTTGACCTTGAGGGCGAGCTCACGGTTGCGCAGGGCGGGGGCGGCGGCGATGTCCTGGCGGTTGTCGTTGTAAACCAGGTAGAGGTCCGAGTCGTTGGGCAGGATCCAGCGCAACCGGAGGTTCAACACCTTGGTGGCGTCGGACGAGTTGAACTGGAGGTAGCCGGACGCGGAGAGGGTGGCGCTGTGGATGTAGTCCAGGCGGACCGACCACAGGCGCCAGTCGAGGTTGCCGTGGACGCTCGCGATGCGCACCGTCGAGTAGCCGCCGGCGGCCCTGAAGTGGCGGTTGAGGACGAACCAGGTTTCACCGCCGAGCTGGCGGGTCGTGCCGTCGTAGAAGTCGCCGGCGGTGGCTTCGGCGTCGAGTCCGACGCGCCGGGACTCGTCGGAGTAGTAGCCGGCGGTCGCGCTGGTGAAGGTGTAGACCCCGGTGGGGAAGACCAGGCGCTCGGCGAGCTCGAAGGGCGCGAACAGGCGCTCGAACTCGCGGTTGACCTGGACGACCACGGCGTCGCCGTTCTCCAGCTCGAGCTCGCACTCCAGGCTGTTCCTGCCGCTCTCGCGCGCGTCGTATCGCAAGGAGTCGTACCAGCTGTTGTTGGAACGGAAGGTGACGCGGCGGATCCCCCAACGGCCGGGCCTGATCGAGCGCCGCACCAGGGCCTGCCCGCGCCCGTAGCCGTCGCGCTCGACGAACCCGAGGTCGGGGTTGAACCCCGGGTCGACGCGGGTTAGGCCGAAGAGGAAGCCGTACGCGTCCGAGGTGAGGTCGAGGGAGAGGTTGTACGCGTTCCTGGCGTCCCCCGGGCCGCTGTCGTCCACACGCAAGTAGTCGCCGCGCAGCGACAGCTCGCGGGTGAGGAACCAGTCGCTGTCGACCCCGACGGTCGTGGAGTGGAAGTCGCCTCGCCGCGAGTCGGTCGCGATCACGCCCACGTACGAGCGGTCGCCGAGGTCCCGCCGCACCCGGGCGGCGTTGTACCAGGCGGCGGGGAGCCCGAGCCCGGACACCCCCCCGGTGCGGACGCTGAGGACGCCGATGTCCTGGCGGCCGGCCTTGCCCGTGACGCGGACGCCGGCATCGATGGGGACGGTGACGCCCTCGTACAGGCCGATACGACGGCTGAAGAACGCGCTGAGCTCGGGGTGCTCGGGGTCGCCGCCGAAATGGCCGAAGGAGAAGAGCTCGGCGTTCTCCAGGAAGAACTCGCGCTTCTCGGGGTAGAAGAGGGAGAACCTGGTGAGGTTGACCTGCTCCGCGTCCGCTTCGACCTGGGCGAAATCCGTGTTGTAGGTCCCGTCGAGCGTAAGGCCGGGCGTGAGCGAGTACTTGACGTCGAGGCCCCACTGGTCGAGGCTGCGCGAGCGCTCGCGGCCCCCGCCGGGAGCGCTCTCCCGCGCCGCGCCGCCGAGCGCGTACGGAATGAGCTGCAAGTTGCGCTGGTGCGTGGTGATCTCCATCCCGCTCAGGGTCGCGGCGTAGTCGAGGCTCGAGATGTCGAAGGGCGGCCGCGGCGGCACGAGGTACGACGCCTCCTGCGTGCGCCGCACCACGCGCTCGACGTTGACCGCCCACACCTGCTGCGGATCGCTGCCGTAACGCAGCACCCGGAACGGGATGCGCAGCTCGGCCTGCCAACCCGTGCCGGTGATCGCGGCCCCGGCTTCCCAGACCTCGTCCCAGCTCCAGGTGTAGCTGTCGTAGCCGTTGATGAGCCCCTCCTCCTTCGCGCCCAGCGGGTTGACGACGAAGACGGCGCCGCGGACCTGGTCGCGATACGTGTCGAACACCACCTCCACATGGTCGTCGGTCGTCGGGTCGTCGCGGTGCCGGAGCTTGTTCGCGCGGATTTGTGACGGCTCGCGGTCGGCGCAGCGTACGGCCACGTAGAGGTTGCGGTCGTCGTGGAGGAACGCGACCTGGATCTGTTCGGTGGCGGGCTTCCCGTACTCCGGCACGCTCTGGCGGAAGTCGTCGTACCAGGTTGCGCCCTGCCAGGCGGGATCGGAGAGGCGGCCGTCGATCCGCGGCGCCTTCTCGCCGGGCACCCGGGTGCACCGGAGGTCGCGGACCTGACCCAGCGCCGGCAGCGCGAGCGCGAAGGGGACGAGCATGAGGGTCGGCACCAGGCCGGCCGAGCGTGACGGCTTCGACGTCACAACGCCTCCCGGATCCATGTCGTGTGGGACGGTCGCCCCGGACGGGGAGGATATCGCAGCTCGCCGTGCAGAAGAAGCGGCGTCGCGATCGCGGGGGGGTGCCGCGTCGCGGCGGTCGCCGACGAGCGAGCGCGAAACGGCGACGTTGCCGCGGCCCGCGGCGGCGCGCCCGCGACGAGGGCGAGGGGCGGCGTCAGGGGGCGCACCGGTGTCAGTTGACGTCGCCGCCGTCGCCGAGGAAGCCCGGGAGGCGATACCGACCTCCGTCCGGCAGCTCCGGCTGCTCCTCGCCCTCCTGCACCTGCCAGCGCTGGTAGGAATCGTCGGGCAGCTCGGAGATGAAGCGCGACGGCTCGAGGATGGCGTCGACGCGGTAGCGGTCGCGCGCGACCAGCGGGTAGCACAGCACCAGCTCGTCCTTCGCCCGCGTGCAGGCGACGTAGAACAGCCGCCTCTCCTCCTCGACGTCGTCCGCCCGGGCGGAGGGGAAACGTCCCTCGGCGAGCCAGACGACGAAGACGGCGCGCCACTCCAGGCCCTTCGCCTGGTGGATCGTCGAGAGAGTGACCCGCTCGCGCTCGCCCTCCTCGACCGTCACGTCCTCGCCGGAGAGCTCGTTCATCAGCGTGACCTCGTCGAGGAACGCATCGAGCGACTCGTAGCCGTCGGCGAACAGCGCCAGCTGCTCGAGGTCGTCGAGGCGCGCGCTGGCGTTGTCGAGGGTGGCGCGGAGGTACTCGCGGTATCCGGATGCGACCACCTCGCGGACCATCTCGCCGGGGCGCGAGCGCAGCTTCGCCAGGCGCTCGACCAGGCCGGCGATGGTCCTCACCGAGTTCGCGGCCGCGCCGGGCAGGGCGAGGCCCCTGGCGTCGACCCGGGCCAGAGCTTCGAGCGGTTCGCCGGACGCCGCGAGCACCCCCCACACCCGCGCGACCAGTCGCTGGCCGAGGCGGGGCTTGAGGCGCGCCATGCGGTGGAACGCGACCTCGTCGCGCGGGTTGGCGACGAAGCGCAGGTGTGCGAGAACGTCCTTGACGTGGCGCTGCTCGAAGAAGCGCAGACCGGAGCGGACCTCGTACGGGATGTTGCGCCGCGTCAGCTCGACCTCGAGCTCGAGCGAGTGCGAGTGGTTGCGGTAGAGCGCGGCGATCTCCGCCAGCGGCACGCCCTCGTCGATCAGCTCGAGGACTCGCTGCGCCACGAACGCGGCCTGCGTCTCGGGCGACGGCGCGACGCACACAACCGGCGCCTCGCCGCCCTCGCGCACCGGGCGCAAATGCTTGGGAAACTGGCGCTCGTTGGCCGCGATCGCCGCGTTCGCGAGCGTCAGGATCGGCGGCAGCGAGCGGTAGTTCGTCTCCAGGCGGAACGTCGCGCAGCCGGGGTAGCGCTCGGGGAACGAGAGGATGTTGGCGTACTCGGCGCCGCGGAACGCGTAGATCGACTGCGCGTCGTCGCCCACGACCATCAGGTTGCGCTCGGGCCCGAGCGACAGATCCACGATGTCGGCCTGCAGGCGGTTCGTGTCCTGGTACTCGTCCACCAGGACGTGGCGGAAGCGGGTCGCCAGCAGGCGGCGGACGTCGTCGTGGCGGCGCAGGAGCAGCAGCCAGTTGAGCAGCAGGTCGTCGTAGTCCATCACCGCCGCGGCGCGCTTGCGCTCGAGGTAGCGCCGGAACACGGCTTGCATCGCTTCGACGTCGGCGGAGAACTGCGGGTAACGCGAAGCCACCACCTCGTCGAGCGGGCGGCCGGTGTTGATCACGAACGAGTACGCCTCGACGAGGACGGCGGCGCCGGGCAGCCGCTTGCCCGGGGAGGACGGGACGACGTCGGTGAGCGCGGCGCCCATCAGGTCGCGGGCGTCCTCGCGGTCGAGGATGCCGTAGTTGGACGGGTAGCCGAGGCGGTCGCCGAAGCGGCGCAGCAGGCGGTTGCCGACCGAGTGGAACGTGCCGCCCGTGACGCGGCCCGCGTCCCGCCCGAGGAGGAGGCCGACGCGCGACAGCATCTCTCGGGCCGCACGGTTCGTGAACGTCAGGAGCAGGATCGCGCCCGGCTCGACGCCGTCCTCGAGCAGGCGCGCGACCCGGTAGACGACGGTCCGGGTCTTGCCGGAGCCGGCGCCGGCGAGCACCAGCATCGGGCCGCCCGGGTGCATCACCACCGCGTGCTGCTCCGGGTTGAGCTCGCTGCCGTAGTCCACCGTGCGGCGCGCACCCTCGGCCGGGCGCAGCGCCACCTTGCGGGAGACCGGCTTGTCCGTCACCGGCCGAGGATAGCGCACCCGGGCCGCACTCGCCCGGCGCGCCGATGGGTCGTCATCGCCGCGATAGCCTGGCCCGGACGTTGATCGGGGGCGGGGATCCAGGACCCCCGGTGCCGTCGGCCAAGGCCTGGGTTCCCGCTTTCGCGGGGACGACGACAAGGACGGTGGCTCGCGTTCCGGTGCGGAGGGATCGCGTCACCCGCCGGTGCGTCGTCCTCTTGCCGTCATGCCCGCGTACGCGGGCATCCAGGTCTGGGGCACGGTGGACGACGCGGCGTAGTCTCGGGCGTCGTGAAAATGGTGACACGTGGTCTCAATAAAATCATGGCGCGATTGGAGATGTGACGGTTGCCAAATCCAACGCCGGCCCGTAGTATTGGCGCGCGCAGCGGTGCGCCGCGGCACGCGGGAGCTGGCCCCCGGGGGGACGGTGGGGGCGGTGGGCGCACGCAGGCGCTGGAGGCACGCGAGTGTTCAGGATCGTCAGCAAAGAAGAAATCGCGCCCAAGTTCCACCGCTTCGTCGTCGCGGCGCCGGAGATCGCACGCAAGCACAAGCCCGGCCAGTTCGTGATGGTGCTTCCGGGGGAGTCCGGGGAGCGCATCCCGCTCACGATCGCCGCCTCGGACGCCGCCGCCGGGACGATCACGCTGGTCGTCCAGGAAGTCGGCAAGACCACGATGAGCATGGCGCTGCTGGCGGCGGGGGACGGCTTCCTTTCGGTCGTGGGGCCCCTCGGCACCCCGACCCACATCGAGAAGTTCGGCACCGTGGTCTGCGTCGGCGGCGGCGCGGGCATCGCGCCGATGCTGCCGATCGCCGGCGGCCTGCGCCGCGCCGGCAACCGCGTGCTCTCGATCCTGGGGGGTCGCACGCAGGAGCTGGTGATCCTGCGCGCGGAGATGGAAGCGGTGTCCGACGAGATCGTCTACACGACCGACGACGGTTCGTTCGGCCGCAAGGGGCTGGTCACGCACGCGCTCGCCGAGCTGGTCGAGAGCCACGGCAAGCCGGACCTCGTCGTCGCGATCGGACCGGCGATCATGATGAAGGCGGTGGCGGAGATGACGCGCCCGCTCGCGATCCCGACGCTGGCGTCGCTCAACTCGATCATGGTGGACGGCACCGGGATGTGCGGCGCCTGCCGCATCGCGGTGGACGGCCAGACCAAGTTCGTGTGCGTGGACGGGCCCGAGTTCGACGCCCACAAGGTGGACTTCGACCTCCTGATGAAGCGCCTGCGCATGTACCTCCCCGAGGAGCAGGCGGCGCGCGAGAAGTTCCTCGCGAACCACGAGTGCCGGGCGCTGGCGGGGGTGGCCCGTGGCTGACGAGATCCGCGGCGTCCCCGAGCTCCCCAAGGCCGCGCGGATGAAGGTGCCGCGCCATCCGATGGCGACGCAGGAACCGCTCGCGCGCATCAAGAACTTCGCCGAAGTGGCGCTCGGCTACTCCCCGGAGTTCGCCAAGATCGGAAGAGC
>SCRJ01000002.1 GCA_004298115.1 Acidobacteriota bacterium | reverse complement strand
GGCAGGCCGAGGCCGGCGGCGAGCGCGGCCTTGGCGTACGCCTCCCCGAAGCTGTCCGCCATCCCCATCACCTCGCCGGTCGAGCGCATCTCCGGCCCCGGCAGCGGGTCCACCCCGGGGAAGCGGTCGAACGGGAACACCGGCATCTTGACCGCCACCCCGAGCGGCGTCCCGTCGGCGACGCCGAGATCGGACAGACGCGCCCCGCACGCGACCTCGGCCGCGAGCGACGCCCACGCCACCCCCGTGGCCTTGGAGATGAACGGCACCGTGCGCGACGCGCGCGGGTTGGCCTCGAGCACGTACACGAGGCCGTCGCGCACCGCGAGCTGCAGGTTGAGCAGGCCGACGACGCCGAGGTCGCGGGCGAGCAGGCGCGCGATCCGCCGCACCTCGGCGGTGATCTCGAGCGGGAGCGAGACGCTCGGGAACACGCACGAGGAGTCGCCGGAGTGGATGCCCGCCTCCTCGATGTGCTCGAGCACGCCGCAGATGACCACGTCGCGGCCGTCGCACAGCGCGTCCACGTCGATCTCCACCGCGCGCTCGAGGAAGCGGTCGATGAGCACGGGGTGCTCCGGCGCCGCCCGCACCTCGCGCTTCCAGTAGTTCCCCAGCTCGGCCTCGCGGTAGACCGTCTCCATCCCGCGGCCGCCGAGGACGTACGACGGCCGCACCAGCACCGGGTACCCGAGCCGCGCCGCCGCCTTCTTCGCGTCCTCCAGCGTGACCACGGCCTCGCACGCGGGCTGCCGCAGCCCGAGCCGGCGGATCACCTCCGAGAAGCGTTCGCGGTCCTCCGCCAGGTCGATCGCCGCGGGAGGCGTTCCCAGGATGGCGACGCCGGCCGCGGCGAGCGCCGCCGCGAGCTTGAGCGGTGTCTGCCCGCCGAACTGCGCCACGGCCCCCTCGGCGCGCTCGCGCGCGACGACGTCGAGGACCTCCTCGAGCGTGAGCGGCTCGAAGTACAGCCGGTCGGCGGCGTCCCAATCCGTGGACACCGTCTCCGGGTTGCAGTTGACCATCACCGCCTCGCGGCCGCGCGCCCGCAGGCCGGCGATCGCCTGGACGCAGCAGGCGTCGAACTCGATCCCCTGCCCGATGCGCACCGGGCCCGAGCCCAGGACCACGACCGCGGGCCGCCGCCGCGGCGGCACCTCGTCGAGTGTTCCGAAGCCGCCGTACAGGTACGGGGTCGCGGCCGCGAACTCGCCGGCGCACGTATCCACCTTGCGGTACCGCCGCTCGATCCCCGCCCGGAGACGTCGCGCGCGCACGCCGGCCTCCGGCTCGCCGAGCAGGAGGGCGAGGTCGGCGTCCCCGAAGCCCAACTTCTTCGCCGCCGCCAGCGTCTCGGTGCCGGCGCCCCCGCGCTCGGCGATCAGCGCCTCCGCCGCGACCAGGCCGGCGATCCGCCCCAAGAACCAGGGGTCCCAGCGCGAGAGCTCCGCGACGGCCGAAACCGTCCAGCCCCGGCGCAGCCCTTCGGCCACCGCCCACAACCGGTCGGGGTTGGCGGTGCCGATGCGCGCCGCCAGCGCGTCGTCGTCGAGGACCGCCACCGGCGGCGGCGCGGCGAGACCCGCCCGACCCAGCTCGAGCGAGCGCACCGCCTTGAGGAGCGCTTCCTCGAACCCCGCCCCGATCGCCATCACTTCGCCCACCGACTTCATCGAGGTGCCGAGGGTATCGGCCGCCCCGGCGAACTTCTCGAACGCGAAGCGCGGGATCTTGACCACCACGTAGTCGAGCGCCGGCTCGAACGAGGCCGGCGTCGAGCCCGTGATCGCGTTGGTGATCTCGTCGAGGCGGTAGCCGAGCGCCAGCTTGGCGGCGATGCGCGCGATCGGGAACCCCGTCGCCTTGGAGGCGAGCGCCGAGGAGCGCGACACGCGCGGGTTCATCTCGATGACCGCCCACTCGCCCGTCCCGGGGTGGACCGCGAACTGGACGTTGGCGCCGCCGGTCTCGACCCCCACCGTGCGCAGGCAGGTCGCGGCCGCGTCGCGCAGCACCTGGTACTCCTTGTCGGTCAGGGTGAGCGCCGGCGCCACCGTGATCGAGTCGCCGGTGTGCACGCCCATCGCATCGAGGTTCTCGATCGAGCAGACGACGACGACGGTATCGGCGGCGTCGCGCATCACCTCGAGCTCGAACTCCTTCCAACCCTCGACCGAGCGCTCGACCAGCACCTCGCCGACCGGGCTGGCGGCGAGCGCCGGCGCGATCGCGGCCTGGTACTCCTCCCGGTTGTAGACCATCGCCGCTCCGGTGCCTCCGAGCGTGAACGAGGGGCGCAGGATCGCCGGGAACCCGACCACCTCCGCGGCCTCGGAGGCGCGCCCGAGCGAGGTGACCGTCACGGACGGGAGCACCGGCAGGCCCGCGCGCCGCATCGCTTCGCGGAAGCGCTCGCGGTCCTCCGCCGTGCGGATCGCCTCCACGCTGGCGCCGAGCAGGCGGACGCCGAGCCGCGCCAGCGCCCCGGAGGCGGCGAGCTCGACCGCGACGTTGAGCGCCGTCTGCCCGCCGAGCGTCGGCAGGAGCGAGTCGCACCCTTCCCTGGCCAGGATCGCCGCGACGACCTCCGCCGTGATCGGCTCGACGTACGTGGCGTCGGCGCGCTCCGGGTCGGTCATGATCGTCGCCGGGTTGGAGTTGACGAGCACGACGCGCAACCCCTCTTCGCGCAGCGCCTGCACCCCTTGCACGCCCGAGTAGTCGAACTCGCACGCCTGCCCGATGCGGATCGGGCCCGCGCCGAGGACGCACACGCTCTTGACGTCGTCACGCCGCGGCATCAGGCCCCCCACCCAACCCGTGGACCGTGGTCCGTGGACCGTGGACAGTGAATCCCGTCCGAATGAAGGCCTGCGCCAGTACGCGCCACACCTTCGTCACCTCTCATTGCTGCTTTGGCAGGGTGGCGGGCGGACCACGGACCACGGACCACGGACCACGCGGTCTTCATGCCTGCCTCTCGCAGCGGGCGACGAAGCGGGCGAAGACGCCGAGGGCGTCGTGCGGGCCCGGGCCGGCTTCGGGGTGGAACTGGATCCCGTCCGCCCGGAGCTCGTCGCTTCGGATCCCCTCCACCGAGCCGTCGGTGAGGTTTCTCATCGTCACCTGCACGCCCGCCGGCAGCGACTCCGGCTCGACCGCGTAGTTGTGGTTTTGCGATGTGATCCACACCGCGCCGGTCGAGGTCTCCAGCACCGGGTGGTTGGCGCCGTGGTGCCCGAACGGCAGCTTGTAGGTCGAACCGCCGAGCGCCCGCGCCAGGAGCTGGTGCCCGAGACAGATCCCGAGCACCGGCACGCGGCCGAGAACCGCCGCGAGCGTCCCGGCGACGCCGGCGACCGCGGCCGGGTCGCCGGGGCCGTTCGACACCACCACGCCTGCGGGCTCGAGCGCCACGATGGCCGCCGCGGCGGTGTCGGGCGGGACGACGACGACCTGGGCGCCGGCGCCGACGAGCTGGCGGAAGATCGAGCGCTTGGCGCCGCAGTCGATCACGACGACCCGTGGTCCGTGGTCCGTGGTCCGTGATCCGCAAACACCGGAGCCCTCGGCCGATGAGGTCGGGGCACGCCAGGGGGCGTCGCCCCAGGTGTACGCCTCGGAGCACGCCACGTCGCGGGTCAGGTCGCGGCCGTCGGTGCCGCGCGCCGCGGCGACCAGCGTGGCCATCCCGTCCGGCGGCGCCTCCCCCCCGCACACCAGCACGCCCGGGAGCGCGCCCTTCTCGCGCAGCCGGAGCACGAGGGCACGGGTGTCGAACCCCCACGCCACCGGAACGCCTTGCCCCTCCAGGGTGGCGAGCAACCCCCCGGCCGCGCGCCAGCTCGACGGCAGCAGCGAGAGGTCGGGCACGATCAACCCCTCGGCCCACACCCGCGCCGACTCGCGGTCGTCGTCGTTGACGCCGACGTTGCCGACGTGCGGCGTCGTCAACACCAGGATCTGCCCGCGGTACGACGGGTCGGTGAGCATCTCCTGGTAGCCGAACATCGAGGTGTTGAAGACCACCTCGCCGGACGCCGTCCCGCCGCCGGCCGCGTACCCCGCGAGCACCGTGCCGTCGGCGAGCCCGAGCCACGCCCGCCGCGGCTGGGACAGGATCGCGGGCAGCAGCGAGGTGTCCATCGGGGCGCGAGGGTAGACGATCCTTGGGCCGCCCACAATCGGGCCCCGCCCCCCGGTCGCCCTCGGGCCGGCGCCGGCCCCGGGCGCAGCGCTCGCC
>SCRJ01000015.1 GCA_004298115.1 Acidobacteriota bacterium | reverse complement strand
GATCCTGATCGACGCCGGGCTGTTCCAGGGCAGGAAGGAGCTGCGGCTGCGCAACTGGGAGCCGTTCCCGGTGCCCCCATCGTCGCTCTCCGCCGTGATCCTCACCCACGCGCACATCGACCACACCGGCTTCCTCCCCCGGCTCGTCCGGGAAGGGTTCGGCGGCCCGTCCCTGGCGACGCCGCCGACGACCCGGCTGCTGCGGGCCGTGCTCCCCGACGCCGGCCACCTCCAGGAAGAGGAGGCCCGTTTCGCCAACAAAGTCGGGTCGTCCAAGCACACGCCCGCCGAGCCGCTGTTCACCGTCCGCGACGCCCAGGAGGCGCTGGGCACGCTCGCGGCGGTCCCCTTCGGCCAGACGTTCACCCTCAAGCCCGGCATCGAATTCCGCTACCACCGGCAAGGCCACATCCTCGGCGCCGCGGCGGTCGAGCTGCGGGTGAAGACCGCGGGCGGCGACCACGTCACGGTCTACTTCTCCGGCGACGTCGGCCGCTACGGCGTGCCGATCCTGCGGGAGCCGGAACCCTATCCCGGCTCGACCTATCTGGTGGTCGAGTCCACCTACGGCAACCGCCTCCACGACCCCGGCGACCCCCGCGACCAGCTCGCCGAGACCATCAACGAGGCCGCCGCCCGCAAGGGCGTCATCCTCATCCCCGCGTTCGCGATCGACCGCACCCAGGAGCTGCTCTACTTCCTGCGCGAGCTCGTCGAGGACGGGGCGGTCGCCCCGCTGCCGATCTTCCTCGACTCGCCGATGGCGCGGGAGGCGACGATCGCCTACCGCTCCTGCGCCCTCGAGCACGACACCGAGATGCGCGAGCTCG
Organism: Acidobacteriota bacterium; assembly: GCA_004298115.1. Classification (GTDB taxonomy): domain Bacteria; phylum Acidobacteriota; class Thermoanaerobaculia; order Thermoanaerobaculales; family Thermoanaerobaculaceae; genus RBG-13-68-16. The sequence goes on along the minus strand of SCRJ01000015.1, from coordinate 12,102 downwards.
TGCGCGAGGGGGTCGACCCCATGGTGCCGCCCAACTTCGAGATCGTCGGGCGGGTGGACGAGTCCAAGCGGCTCAACTCGCTCGCCGGTCCGGCGATCATCATCTCGGCGTCGGGGATGGCGACCGGGGGCCGCATCCTCCACCACCTCAAGCACCGCCTCCCCGACCCGGCGACGACCGTCGTGTTCGCGGGGTTCCAGGCCGAGGGGACGCGCGGCCGGCGCCTCCTCGACGGCGAGGCCGAGATCAAGATCTTCGGCGAGATGGTCCCGGTGCGGGCGCAGATCCGCAGCATTCCCTCCCTCTCCGCCCACGCCGACGCCGACGAGTTGACGATCTGGGCCAGCGAAGCCGCCACCACGCCGGCAAAGGTCTTCGTGACCCACGGCGAGCCGGAGGCGAGTCAGGCGCTGGCGGACCGCTTCGCCGCCCGCTTCGGCTGGCGCTGCGTCCTGCCCGCGATCGAGGAGACGGTGACGCTTTGAGAGCGCGCATGCGGGGGTTTGCCCGCTTCACCGCCGAGCTCGTCCGCGCCCAGTACCGGGACCAGCTCATGTTGCGGGCGGGAGCGCTCGCGTACACCACCTTGCTCTCCATCGTGCCCGTGATGACGGTGGCGCTGGTCATGGTCGGGCGCGTGCAACCCGAACGGGCGGCCAAGGTCGTCACCGCCATCGCCGCCGTGCTGCCGTTCTCGCCGGCGCACGTGCAGGCCACCCTCGCCGCTTTCGCGGAGCGCACCGCGGCGCTCGGGTGGGTCGCGGTGGCGATCTCGATCCTGATCACGTTCAACGCGTTCTGGCAGGTCGAGGAGGTGATCAACGCGATCTGGGGCCTGCCCCGCCGCCGCCGCTGGGAGGTGCGCCTGGTCTCGATCGCCACCGTGGTCGTGACCGGGCCGTTGCTGCTCGCGGCGTTGTTCTCCGGCCTGTACTGGCTCTCGGCGCGCGTCTGGTACCCCGTCGTGGCGCCCCTGATGCGGCCGCTCCCCGCTCTCCTCGCCGCCGTCGCGCTCACCGTCTTCTACCGCTGGGTCCCGCACACGCGGGTGTCGTGGCGCGCCGCGGCCACGGGCGCCGGCGTCGGCGCGCTCGCCTTGACCGTCCTGCACCTCTCGTTCCAGACCTACTTCGGCCTCGCCGGCAACTTCAACAACGTCGTCTACGGCTCTCTCGCCATGCTCCTGTTCTTCCTCGTCTCCCTCTTCCTGCTCTGGTTCGCGATTCTGCTCGGAGCGGAGGCGTCGTGGGTCGTCGGGCACGTCGCTCCGGCGCCGCGGACGGACGGCCTCCCCCGGCTGCTCGAAGCTCTCGCCGCCGTCCACTGCAACGGGACCCTGTCCACCGACGCCGTGGTCCGGTTGCTCGGGCACGCGGGCGACGACGCGCTGGCGCGCCTCGCCGCGGCCCCGCCGATCCTCCTCGGCGGCGCCTCGGGGTGGCGGCTGGCGCGGCCGCCCGAGGCGATCACGGTGGAGGACGTTCGGGAGCGCGCCGGGGCGGCCTCCAGCGGCGGGGAGAGCGGCACTCCCGACGTGCTGACGCTTGCCGCGTTCATCAAGGAGACGAGCGGCGAGCGGCGAGCACTCGGCGAGGCCGCCGGGGCCCCGCGGCCGACCTCGGCCCCCTAGCGCCTCATCTTGCGAACGAAGAAGTTGTCTCGGTCCTCCCGGCGCGCCGGGCCGACGGGGACCTGGCTGGGCCCCGGCTTGCGGCCGGTGTACTCCGAGAACAGCCCGATCGCCAGCGCGCGGCGGACGTCCTCGAAGCCGGCGTCGTCGAGCGCGGCGAGGATCCGCGCCGGGGGCACGCAGGACTCGATCGTGTCCCAGAAGTAGCGCATCAGCAGCTCCGCCTCGGCGTTGCGGGTGCGCAGCCTCGTCAGCATCGGCACGATCCGCCGCATGTAGATGCGCAGGGCCGCGTAACCCACCCGGCTGGACGGCTTCGTGAGCTCGAGCACGCACACGATCCCGCCCGGCCTGAGCACGCGGAAGAACTCGCGGAACGTGACCGTGAGGTCGCTGAGATGGCGCAGCGCGTAGCCCAGACTCACGAAGTCGACGCTTGCCGTGCGAACCGCCAGTTGCTCGCCGACCCCGAGCACGCCCCTCACGCCGAGCTGGCGGCGGGCCTCGACCAGCATGCCGGCGCTCGGGTCCAGGCCGGTGACGCGGAGCGGATCGCCCGTCAGCCGGATCGCCTCGCGCGCCAGCAGGCCGGTACCGATCGCGACGTCGAGCACGCGCATGCCGGGTGCCAGGCCGGCGCGGCGGAGCGCCTCGCGCCGGTACCAGCGTCCGGTCCCCAGCGCCATCCCGCCCTCGATCGCGTCGTAGTCCCGCGCCGCCGAGTCGAACAGCCCCCGGACGAACCGCGGCCGGTCGGCGTCGCGCCCGTAGTACCGGCGAAGGGTGGGGTGCGGCGGCAGCGCGCCCCCGGTTTCCGGCCGCTGTGAGCTATTCACCGCCAGATTGTACCAGCCGCGCCCGCCTCAGAACGTGCTCCCGATCGAGAACTGGAAGTTCGACCTCTTCTCGTCCGGGAACGGACGCGGGTTGATGCCGTAGATGAAACGGAGCGGCGCCTGGAAGATGGGCAGGAAGATCCGGAGCTCGGTGCCGTACGTGTAGCGCACGAGACCGAGGTCCCACCCCTGGGTGTCGTACCAGGTGTTCCCGATGTCCGAGAAGAAGATCAACTTCAGCGGCCCCCCGAGCTTGACCTGGTACTCGAGGTTGAGCTGCAGGTAGCGGTCGCCGCCGAGCTGAACGCCGTTGGCGTCGACGAAGTAGGCCCCGGCCTTCGTGCGCGGCAGCACCGAGTACCACTCCAGGCCGCGCAAGGAGCGCTCGCCCCCGAGACGGTAGCGGTCGTAGAACGGGATCGCCACGCCGTTCAACGACTTCTCGATGCCGCCCTCGAAGTTGCCGGCGAAGATCGTGCGCCTGGAGAGCGGGTGGAACAGCGTCACGCCCCACTCCGGTTTGAGGTAGTCGAAATCCCCGCCGAAGGGACCACCCGCGTAGCGCACCCGCAGGAAGTAGGAGATCCCCTGGCTCGGGTCGAACGGGTCGTCGCGGGAGTCGTAGCCGTACCCGGGGGTCAGCGACGAGGTGATGCCCGAGTACACCTCGTGGAACTTGTCCTCGGTCACGATCCCGGTGTACGGCGTCGGGAGGGGGCGCCCGTGCGGGTAGGTGATCGGGCTGTCCGGACCGAGGGTGCGGAGGACGCTGTAACTCGCGTACACGTCCTCGTAACCGTACGTGACGGAGAACTGGCCGAAATCGCTGACGCCCAGCCCCCACACCAGCGAGCCGCCCTTGCCCTTGCGGACGTAGTCGCTCAACGAGCCGGTGAGTGCGCTGTAGTCCACGGTCTGGTTGTAGATCGAGCCCCCGACCAGCATCCGCTTGTCGAGGAAGTACGGCTCGGAGAACGACAGCGTGTAGCTCCTGCCAGTCGCGCCCGACTGCACCCCGACCCCGAGGATCTCGCCTCGTCCCAGGAAGTTGCGGGTGTTGAACATGAACTGGCCGAAGAAACCCTCCAGCTCGGAGTAGCCGAAGCCGAACTGGATGTCGGTGCGGCCGACCTCCTCGCCCTTGATCGTCACGTTGACGAGACGGTTCTTGTCGTCGAACTTGAAATCGAGGGGGTCTTCCTTGAGCTTGAAGTAGCCGAGCTGGTTGACCTTGAACATCGACTTCTTGAACAGCGACATGTCCATCCAGTCGCCTTCGAAGAGGCGGATCTCCCGCCGCATGACCTTGTCCTGCGTCTTGGTGTTGCCGGCGAACTCGAGGCGGCCGAGGCGGAAGCGGTCGCCCTCGTACACGCTGACCACGACGTCGACGGTGTCGGGCTTGTCCTTGCGCTCGACCAGCGCCTGGTTCGTGTACGAGTAGATGTAGCCGCGCGCCTGATACAGGTTGCGCACGGCTTCGTTGCCGTCCTCGACCTTCGAGTAGTTGTAGGTCTTGCCGGGCTTGACGTCGTACAGCTTGCGCAGCTTGTCGCCGTCGAACACGGTCGCGCCCTTGATCGACAGGTCGCCCATCTTGAACTGCTTGCCCTCCTGGACGGGGATCGTCACCACCATCCGGAAGTTCTTCTCCTTCTGGGTCCGCCCAGCGGGGTTGCGTGCGATCAGGTTCACCTGCGGCTCGCCGACGACGATGTCCTTGTAGCCGTGGTTCATGTAGAACTTCTTGAGGTTCTCCGAGTCCTCGCCCCAGGTCTCCTTGCTCCAGATCGTCTTCTTGCTGAAGAGGCGCAACACCGACTTCTCCTTGGTCTTCTTGAGCGCCATCCGCAGCCGGCGGTTGGAGAAGACCTTGTTCCCCTCGAAGCGGATCTCGCCGATCTTGACCTTCGCCCCCTCGTCGATCTCGAGCGTCACCTTGCGCTGGTTGGGGCCGTCGTCGCTGACCACCGGCTCCACGACCGCGCTGGCGTACCCTTCCTTGGCGTAGACGTCGAGGATCGCCTGCTTGATGCGCTTCAGCTCGGAGCTGCGCAGGGGGACGTTGCGCTTCAGCGTCACGTTGGCGGTGTCCAGCTTCTCCCGGAGCGACGAGGTCGAGAGCTTCTTGTTGCCCTTGAAGAGGTACTCGGTCACCTTGGGACGCTCGCGCACGGTGACGATGAGCCGCACCTTGCCGGGGGCGATGTCCTCGTACTCGACCTTGAGGTCCTCGACCAGCCCCGAGTCCCAGAACCGCCGGAAGCTCTTGGCGATCGCCTGCGGGTCGAAGACGTCGCCCTGCGACACGTTGAGGTAATACTCCACCGTGTCGGCCGTGATCGTGGAGCCGCCGACCACCTTGATCTCGGCCACGATCGGCTTGCCGGCCTCCGGCGCGGCGGCCGGTTCGGCTGCCTTCGGCTGATCGGCGACGCTGCCGGCCGGGGCCTTGGCCGCTTCGTCGGCCCACGCAACTCCGGCCGCACCGGCCAAGACAGCGATCAACACCGCCGCTACTGTTCGCACACGACCTCCCGTGCCCCCACCACCAGGCGCTCGCCCTCGACACGGGCCAGAAGGACGTCGTCGTCCGAGTGCCGGTGCGAGATTAGGTATTCCGACATCGCGTCCTCCAGGTACCGCGCCACCGCCCGGCGCAGCGGCCGCGCGCCCGCCGCGGCGTCGCCGCCGGCCCGGACGACCAGCCACTCCACCGCTCCGGCCGGCACCTCGAGCGTGATCCCGCGGCTCGCCAGGTGCGCCACGACGTCGGCGACCAGGAGCTGCGCCACCTGGCGCAGCTCCGCCTGCTGCAACGGGTGGAAGATGACGATGTCGTCGAGACGGTTGAGGAACTCCGGCGGGAACCGGCGTTTGATCTCCCGCATCACGGTCTCGCGGATCTCCCCTTCCGACGGCAAGCCGCCGCGCTCCGCAAAGCCGACGCTCGCCCCTCCCGCCAACAGGTCGCGGGTCCCGAGGTTGGACGTCATGACGATGAGCGCGTTCTTGAAATCCACCTGGTCGCCGTAGGCGTCGGTCAGGATGCCGTCCTCCAGGATCTGCAGCAGCAGGTTCACGATCTCGGGGTGGGACTTCTCGATCTCGTCGAGCAGAATCACCGAGTAGGGTTGCCGGCGCACCCGCTCGGTGAGCTGCCCCCCCTCCTCGAACCCGACGTACCCCGGTGGGGACCCGATGAGCTTCGAGACCGCGTGCTTCTCCATGTACTCGGACATGTCGAAACGCACCAGCGCCTTCTCGGAGTGGAAGAGGAAACGCGCGAGCTGGCGGGCCGCCTCGGTCTTGCCGACGCCCGACGGGCCGAGGAAGAGGAACGACCCGATCGGCCGCAGGCCGCGCGACACGCCGAGCCGGGAGCGCCGGATCGCGCGCGCGATCGCGGAGATCGCCTCGTGCTGCCCGACGATGCGCTCGCGCAGGCTCTCCTCCATGTGCGCCAGGCGTTCGACCTCGTCCTCGCGCAGCGTCGTGATCGGAATGCCGGTCCACGAGGAGATGACCTCTTCGATGTCGGAACGTCCCACCTCGGCGGGGGGGGCCTCCGCCGGTTGGCTCTGGGACAGGCGCTTGATCTCGCCGCGCAGGCGGAGCTCCTTCTCGCGCAGCTTCACCGCGCCTTCGAAGTCCTTGCCGGAGATCGCCCGCTTCATCTCGCGCACCACCCGGCTCGCCTCCCCCTGCCTGAGCCGGAGCTCCTCGGTCGAGGCCGCTCCGCGCAGCTTCACGCGGGCGCCGGCCTCGTCGAGCACGTCGATCGCCTTGTCGGGGAAGAAACGGTCCGTGATGTAGCGGCCCGACTGCTCGACCGCCGCGCGCAGCGCTGCGGCCGTGTAGTGGACGCGGTGGAACTCCTCGTAGCGCTCCCGCACGCCTTCGAGGATGCCGAGCGTCGCAGCCTCGTCCGGCGGCTGCACCGCGACGGGTTGGAAGCGGCGCGAGAGCGAGCGGTCCTTCTCGATGTACTTGCGGTACTCCTTGAGCGTCGTCGCGCCGATGCAGGTGACCTCGCCGCGCGACAGGGCCGGCTTGAGGATGTTGGCCGCGTCGAGCGACCCCTCGGCCGAACCGGCGCCGATCAGCACGTGGAGCTCGTCGATGAACGCGACGATCTCCGGGTTCTCCTTGAGCTCCTTGAGGATCGCCTTGAGACGCTCCTCGAACTGTCCGCGGTACTTGGTCCCGGCCACCACCAGCGACAGGTCGAGGGCCACGATGCGGCGCTCGGCCAGCTGCACCGGGACGCGCCCGGACGCGATGCGCTGCGCCAGCCCCTCGACGATCGCGGTCTTCCCCACGCCCGGCTCGCCCAGGAGCACGGGGTTGTTTTTCGTGCGGCGCAGGAGGATCTGGACGATGCGGTCGACCTCGTCCTCGCGCCCGACGAGCGGGTCGAAGCCGCCGGTCGTGGCGAACTCGGTCAGGTCGCGGCCGAACTCGGCGAGCGCCGTCAGCTCCCGCTTGCCTTTCTTGCTTTCGTGCTCGCGCCAGATCTCGGCCAGCTCGTCGCGCGCGGCCGCCAGCGACAGCCCGTGCGCCGCGAGTGCCCGGGCGGCGGCGTTCGACTCGAGGCGGAGGATCGCGAGGAGGAGGTGCTCGTTCCCGACCGCGGGCTGCCCGAGCACCTCGGCCTCGTGCGCAGCGAGGAGCAGGATCCGGCGCGCGTCGTCGGCGAGCGGCAGCTCCCCGGGCGCCGGGACGTCGGCGCCGCCCGGCGCGGTGCCCAGCTCGGCGCGCAGCTGGGCGCTCGTGACCGAGAAACGCGCCAGGAGCTGCTCGACGACGTCGTCCATTTCGCGCAGCAGGCCGAGCAGGATGTGTTCGGGCGCGATGCTCGAAGCGCCGGCTTGCGACGCCTCGTACCGGGCGAAGAAAAGCGTCCGCCGGGCCCTCTCGGTCAGGTTTTCGAGCATGCCTCCCCGACATCGGCCCCGGCAAGCCGGAGTGTGCGTCCACACCGGCTGGCCAGGGCCTCGTTGTGGGTCACGATAACACTCGTCAGGCCCCGGCTCAAATGCAGTTCCTCAAAGGCTCTGAACAGGGCTTCCGCGTTGGCGGCATCGAGGTTTCCGGTCGGTTCGTCGGCGAGCAGCAGCTCGGGCGACGCGACCAGCGCCCGCGCCACCGCCCCCCGCTGCTGCTCCCCGCCCGACAGCTCGTCGGGGAAGTGGCGGCGCCGGTGCTCCAGGCCGACCGAAGCGATCAGCTCCGCCGCGGCCGCGAGTGCGGCGGCTCTCGGCCGGCCCGCGATGAGCAGCGGCATCGCCACGTTCTCCTCGAGCGTGAACTCCGGGAGCAGCGCGTGGAACTGGAACACGAAGCCGATACGCCGGTTGCGCCATTGCGCGCGTTCCTCCACCGAGAGGCGCGAGACGTCGCTGCCGAACACGTGCAGCTCCCCGGCGTCGGGGCGGTCGAGCAGCCCGATCAGGTGCAGCAGCGTGCTCTTGCCGACGCCCGACGGGCCGACCACCGCGAGCATCTCGCCGCGTCCGACCGCGAGGTCGAGCCCGCGCAGGACCTCGACCCGCCTCTCGCCGGCGCCGTACCCCTTGCGGACGCCACGGGCGACCACGAGGTCGTCACTCATAGCGCAGTCCTTCGAGCACGTCGCGGCGGGCGGCGGCGCGCGCCGGCGCCAGCGACGCCAACAACGCGGCCAGGATCGAGACGCCGAGCACCACGGCGACCGCGCCGGGCGTCACGCGGAACGGAACGTGCGAGACGATGAAGACGCCGCGCGGCAGCGGCAAGGCGCGGGTGCGGTCGAGGATCCAGGCGCCGGTTCCGCCGAGGAGCGTACCGAGCAGACCTCCCAGCGCCCCGACGCCGAGGCCCAGCATCACGAACAGCCGGCGCACCCGCGACGCGGGCAGCCCGATCGCCGTGAGGAGTGCCACATCGGCGCGCTTCTCCGCCGCCAGGAGTGCCAGGTTGCACAGGAGGTTCAGGGCGGCGACCGCCATGACGAGCGCGACGCCGAAGCCGATCAACACGCGCTCCAGCGTCAGAGCGGCCAGCAACGGGCGGTTCAGGTCCGCGAACGACACGACTTCGACCCCCTCCGGGATTTCAGCTTGCACAAGGGATGCCACGCTCCACGCCTGCGCCGGGTCCTTGGCGCGCAGCGCGACGGTCCTCGGAGCGCCCAGGTCGAGGAGCGCGGCTCCGATGCGCGTCGGCACCTGGATCACGGCGCGGTCGTCGGTGGGCTGCATCGGGCTCACCGCGCCGACGATGACCCGGCGCCGCGTCGGCATCGGCCCGAGCGGCGTCAGCACCAGCTTCGGGCTCGCGATCGTCAGCACCGAGCCGGCGCCGATCCCGAGCCGCGCCGCCAGCACCCGGTTGACCTCCACACGGGACATGGTGTCCACCGCATCCAGCTCGGCGGGGACCGCGCCATCCCCTCCCAGGCACCACACGGCCCCGCCGCTCGACGCGCGCACCTCAAGCTCGGGGTGGCGCGAGCGCAGCCGCGCGATCCAGTCGCCGCCCGGGAGCGTGCGCCCGACGCGAGGCCGGAGCTCGGCGGAGACGCCCGCCTCGGCGAGCTGCGCCCGGATCGTGGCCTGGAAGCCTTCGAGGAGGGCCAGCGTCAGCACCAGCGCCGCGGCGCCCAGGGCCATCGCCCCGAACGAGATCGCGCTCACGGTGGCGACGTGCGTGCGGCGCCCCAACCCGAGCAGGTAGCGGCCGGCGAGGAAGTTCAGCACGCTCATGGCGCGCCCCGCCAGGGCTCGCAACCGCCCGCCGGCCGCCGACGGCGCGCGCCGGGACCGCGGCCCGGCCGTTGCGCCCGGCTGCCCGCCGCCGGCCGTGGGCTCCGAGCCTCGGTCATCAGCCCTCTTTGGGCCGCAACAGGGGGAACAGGATCACGTCGCGGATCGAGTGCGAGTCGGTGAGCAGCATGACCAGACGATCGATCCCGATCCCCTCGCCCGCGGTCGGCGGCATGCCGTGCTCGAGCGCCAGCACGTAGTCCTCGTCCACGACGCCGCCGCCCAGGCGCACCTGCTCCTCGAACCGGGCGCGCTGGTCGTCGGGGTCGTTCAGCTCCGTGAAGGCGTTGGCGAGCTCCATCCCCGCCATGTAGAGCTCGAAGCGCTCCGTCAGGTCGGGGGCGCCGGGCTTGCGCTTCGCGAGCGGCGAGATGTCGGCCGGGAAATCGGTCACGAACGTCGGGTCATGGAGGCTCGTCTCGGCGGTCGCCTCGAACAGCTCCGCCAGCAGCTTGCCGGAGGACAGCCGCGCGACGTCCGCGATCTCGAAGCGGCGCGCCGACGCCTCGAGGCGGGCGCGCTCCCCGAGATCCTCCGGGCCGAGGTCGGAGTGCGCCAGCACGGCGTCGCGCATCGCCAGGCGCTTCCATGGCCTCGCCAGGGAAATCGTCGTCTCCCCCCACGGCAGCCGGACGGTCCCGGCGACGGTCTCCGCGATGCCGGTGAGCATCTCCTCGGTCAGCGCCATGAGGTCGTCGTAGGCGGCGTACGCCCAGTAGAACTCGAGCATCGTGAACTCGGGGTTGTGGTGCGTCGAGATCCCCTCGTTGCGGAAGTTCCGGTTGATCTCGTAGACGCGCTCGAACCCTCCGACAACCAGGCGCTTGAGGTACAGCTCCGGGGCGATGCGCAGGAACAGGTCCATGTCGAGCGTGTTGTGATGGGTGACGAACGGCCGCGCGCTGGCGCCGCCGGGAATCGGTTGCATCATCGGGGTCTCGACCTCGATGAAGCCGCGCGCGTCCAGGAACGTGCGGATCGCCCGCACCGTCGCGGCGCGCGCCAGGAACACCTTGCGCGAACCGGGGTTGGTCGCGAGGTCGAGGTAGCGCTGGCGGGCGCGCAGCTCGCGGTCGGTGAGGCCGTGCCACTTCTCCGGCCACGGCTGCAGCGCCTTGGCGAGCACCGTGACGGTCTCGGCCCGCACCGTCAGCTCGCCGGTCCGGGTGCGGAACAGCGCGCCCTCGACGCCCCAGAAGTCGCCGAGGTCGAGGGTTTCGAGCAGCGCGAACGCCGCGTCCCCGAGCTGGTCGCGCTTGAGGTACGCCTGGATCCGGGCGTCGCCGTCCGCGAGGTCGAGGAACGCCGCCTTGCCGTGGGTGCGGATCGCGGTCACGCGGCCGGCGACGCGGACACGGACGGGCTCCGCCTCGAGCGCCGGCCCGTCCTGCCCGGCGAAACGCGCCACCACCTCGCTCACACGCCCGTCCACCGGGAACCGGGGCGGGTAGGGGTCGAGGCCGCGGCGCCGCAGTTCCTCGAGCTTGCCGCGGCGGTACGCTCGCAACGTCTCCAACGGTTCCACGACGACCTCCGCACGCGCGCCTGCCGGCGCGCTAGAAGCGGCGCATTCTAGCACGCAGGGGCGGCCTCATCTCCAGCGCAAACCTTGCCGGATCAAGTGCTCACGGGCGGCCCGACCGGCGCCGGCGGGCGCCGCGGCCGCCTTGACCCGTCCGGCCCGGGTGATACCATCGCCGGCGGTGCAACGCGCTGTTCAGTCGAGGCTGTTCGCAACCGGAGGACCGAGACCATGAGCCAACCTCGTTCCGGGGCCGTCGCCGCGGTGGCGGTCTTCGCGCTGGTCGGCGCGATCTTCGCCGCCGTCTCGACCGCGGACTTCGTCGCGTTTCTCGACCGCCAGGTGCACTCGATCACCTGCTCGTTCGTGCCGGGCCTCGGCGCCGCCGACACCGCGGGGACCAGCGGCTGCCACGCCGTGCTGATGAGCCCGTACTCCGCGGTGCTCCGCACCCTGACCTGGGGCGGCATCCCGATCTCGCTCGCCGCCCTCTCGGTCTTCGCCTTCCTGCTCTTCCGCGCCGCGGACCTGCTCATCCGCCGCCTGTCGGGCGACCCGGACGAGACCCGCTTCCTCGTCGCCGCCACCCTCCTGCCGGTCCTGGTCTCCGCCGTCTACTTCGCGATCGCGCTGCTGCGCGTCGGCTCGCTCTGCAAGCTGTGCGTCGGCATCTACGTCGCCTCGCTCGGGGCGTTCGTCGCGGCGATCGTGGCCCACCGCCGCGCCGCCGGCACGGCGCCGCGCCGCGCCTTCCCCTTTGGCGCCTACGCCGTCGCCTTCGTCGAGGGCGTCGTCTTCGTCGCCGTGCCGGTGCTGCTCTACCTGGCGCTCAAGCCCGCCTACACCGGCGCGATGGCGAACTGCGGCGACCTCATCCACCCGGAGGACCGCTACGGCGTCCGCGTCAAGCTCGCCGGCCCGGCGGGCGGCGTGCCGGCGATCGAGGTGATCGACCCGCTGTGCCCGGCGTGCAAGGGGTTCTCCCAGCGCCTGGCGGCGAGCGGTCTCGGCGAGCGCCTCGACCCCGAGATCGTGCTCTTCCCCCTCGACAAGGAGTGCAACTGGATGGTGAGCGAGTCGCTCCACCCCGGCTCGTGCGCGGTCTCCGAAGCGGTGTTGTGCGCCGGCCCCCAGGCGCGCGACGTCCTCGAGTGGGCGTTCGCGAACCAGGACGAGCTGCGCGCGATCGGCAAGGACACGAGCCGGGTGTACGACCGCATCCGGCAACAGTTCCCCGACCTCGGCGGCTGCCTCGGCAAGCCGGCGGTGCGGGCGCGCCTCAACCGCTCGCTGCGCTGGGTGGTCGCC
>SCRJ01000134.1 GCA_004298115.1 Acidobacteriota bacterium | reverse complement strand
TGTGTAGACCCACGCGGCGCCGGCGAAGGCGTCGTCGCCGTACCCGGTGACGACTGCGGTGTTGCCGTCGGCCGAGACCGCCACCGAGTAGCCCTGGTGGGCGAGCCCGACGGCGCCGGAGCCGACCAGCTTGCTCCCCTGCTGGACGAACTGCGCCGCCGCCGCATGCGCAACGATCAGCGCCCCGAGGACCGCACCCGCACGCCCTGCCATCGTCCACCCCGTCTCGCGCCACACCGGCGCAGCTTCGACCACCCGAGTATGCACCCGGGGTCGCCTGCCACGTCCACGATTATTGACATCGCCGGCAACAGACGGGGCCGGTGGGTCCGGCACAGTTGATAGACCGACGTTCGCGCGGCCAGTTCTCCATCCGTTGTCAACTCAGGCGGACTTGGCGCCTGCCTCGCGTGAAGCCCGCATCCCGTCTGCTAGAGTGAGGCCATGAACTGGCTCGTATTGCTCACCCTCGCCGTCATCATCGCCGCGGTCGCGGCGATCACGGGCATCAAAGCCAAAGGGACCAGGCCCGTGGCCCACACCAGCATGATGGGAATGGCCCGATTCTTTCTGGTGGTCCTCGCCCTCATCCTGGCCTATTTCGCTTTCCGCGCACGTACTAGATAGGTCGGTATCAGAGAGGTGCCACGCCCAGGCACGTCGGCGTTGTCGACAACAAACGGCCGCTCCAGGTCTGGTCCGGCCCAAGGGACGGGGGATTGGCGTGAGCCATCGGGGATCTGAGCCGCGCCCGGTCGGCGGTATGTCCCGCGGTCAGTGCGGGCCCGCGGCCAGCCAGCCGAGGACGGCCGCGCCGACGGCGATACGGTAGACGGCGAACGGCACGAAGCCGCGCCGACGCACCCAGCTCATGAACCACGCCACCACCCCGTACGCCACGACGAACGAAACCGCGAAGCCGATGCCGAGCAGCGCCCAGCCGTGCGGCGTCATCCCGGCGGCGCCGAGCGGGTTCGCCGGCGCGTGCCAGACGGACTTGAACAGGTCGTAGCCGGTGGCGGCCACCATCGTCGGCATCGAGAGGAAGAACGAGAACTCGAGCGCGGAGGCGCGCGTCATGCCGGCGGTCTGTCCGGCGGCGATCGTCGCCATCGAGCGCGAGACGCCGGGGAACACGGCGGAGAGGACCTGGCACAGACCGATCCACAGCGCCTGTCCGGGGCCCATCGCCTCCATCCGGTCGGTACGGGTGCGCAGCGCGCCGCGCTCGTAGAGCGCATCCACCACCCACATCACGACGCCGCCGGCGACCAGGGAGACGCCCATCACCGTGAGGCTCTCGAGGTGCTTGCCGATGAGCTTGACGAGCAGCAGCGCGGGCACCGCGGTGCACACGAAGGCGAGCGCGGTCAGCGTCAGGGGGTGCGTCGCCCGGCCAGTGCCGTCGCGGCCGGCCTTCAGGAACGAGGCCACGAAGCGCGCGATCTCCTCCCGGAAGTAGATCGGCAGGCAGAGGATCGCGCCCAGCTGGATGACGATAGAGAACATCTTCCAGTAGCCGTCGGCGAGCGAGACGCCGACCAGCGCCTCGACGATCCGAAGGTGGGCCGTCGAGCTGACCGGGATGAACTCGGTCAGGCCCTCGACGAGACCCAGCAGCACGCTCAACACCACGTCGTTCAATCGTCACCCCCGCTTCGGTCCCGCCGGCCGCCGCGTTCGACCCGGTCGCGCAGCGCGCGCCGGCGGCCACCATGGTACGTCGATCCGGCGGCGCGCCGCGGCCGCCGGGCGAACCCTGCGCCGTGCCGTCCATCTTCCATGGCGTGTCAATCCCGGCGCCCACGGTGGTCGCCGGCGGACCGCCCAAGGTGAGGTTTCTCCCAGCAGCGGTGTCCAAAAGACGAGAAGGGAGACCGTCATGACGACTCGAAAGGTGGCAACGCTGGCGGTGGCGGCGGCGGCGTTCGCAACGCCGGGGCACGGCGCGGCGACGCGAGGGTTCTCGCTCGAGGTCCTGCTCGACGGCGGCGTCCGCGCCGAGTACCGGGCGCGGGGGGCGGTCTACGTCGAGGCGGTGCGCGGCCGGCCGTACGTGCTGCGGATCACCAACCCGCTGCCGTGCACGGTGGGTGTGGCGCTCGCCGTCGACGGCCTCAACACCATCGACGCGCGCCACGGCGACGCCGGGAGCGCCGCGAAGTGGGTGCTGCCGCCGTACGGAACGCTCGAGATCCCGGGCTGGCAGGTCGACGGCCGCGACGCCCGCCGGTTCACCTTCACCGGCGAGCGCTCGTCGTACGGCGCCTGGCTCGGCAAGACCGACGACCTCGGCGTCATCGAGGCGGTGTTCTACCGGGAGAAGGCCCGGCCGATCGCGGTCGTGCCGCGACCGGCCAGGGAGCGCGTCCAAGGCCGGAACCAGGGCCAGGACTCGAGGTCGGCCGGCCGGCTGGACGCCCCGGCCGCGGCGCCCCCGTCCGGAGGCGGCGTCGAGGGCGGCGTGATGGGCGGCGTGGAGGGCGTCCCGGTCGGCGAACCGTCCGGGCGGGTCGAGAGTCGGGACGAGGCGCCGGCGGCGCGCAAGGTGAGCGAGGAGTACGCCGCGACCGGGATCGGCGAGCGCACGGACCACCGGGTGGAGTGGGTGAGCCTCGACCTCGAGGACCGGCCTGCGGCCGTGGTGCGCATCCGCTACGAGTTTCGCGACCAACTCGTCCGGCTCGGCGTGCTGCCGACGGCCCCGGACCCGTTGACGCGCCGGGAGCGGGCTCGGGGTTTTTCGGGCGCGTACTGTCCGGAGCCCTCCGGCGGGTGGTAGGTCAGGTCCGACCCGGACCCAGGTCCTTCGCACGCCGGGAGGCGTCCCACCTTACGGGGCGCCTCCCGGCGATCACCTGCAACGAGGCGCGTACGCGCTTGGAACGCGTTTTCCCTTCGGGAACCCGCGACGCCTCCTGCCGCGCAGACCGCAGGATGGGCGCCGGGGTCTCAGCGCAGCAGGACGTTGGCCAGCCACCCCGCCCAGATGTCGTACCACCCGTGGGCGACCATCCCGACTCTCAGGGTCCTCCGCCACACCGCCATCGCGCCGAACAGGATGCCGAGGACCGTGATGTGGAGGACGGGTATCCATCCCTGATACGCGTGCATCACGCCGAAGACGAAGCCTTGGCCGAGTACGGCCGCAGCGGTGCTGTCGCTCAGGGCGAGGAGTTGTCGCAGGACGTACCCCCGGAAGACGAGCTCCTCGCAGAACCCCGCCGATGCCGCCGTGAAGAGCCAGACGCCGACCTCGAGGGGCGTCTTCGGGAACAGGATGGCCAAACTCCTTGCGGTCTCGGGCGCCGGAAGCCGGGACATGACCCACCCCAGACCCACCATGGCGCCCCAGAAGAGGACCGCGAGCCCACAGTCCCGGACGACGTCCCGAGCGCTCGCCCAGCGCCCTCCCACGATCGCGCGCAACGTCCCGCCGCGCCGCCTGACGCCGCGCCAGACGAACAGCACCAGCAGCCAGTCGAGGACCGCGGCGGACAGGTAGATCGGAACGACGTGGGCGTGCGATTCGACGAGCCCCGGGCCCGCCACGGCGCGATGCTGGGCGAGGTACCCCATCGCGGCGACCGCCGCCACGATCACCACAAACACCAGCGAGTGCCGGTAGCTGGCCACCGCCTCGTGCTCGTGCGGCTCGATGACCGTATCGGCGTCCATCACGTCCTCCCCCGTTCCCGGCGGCCGGCCCGGCCCGACGCTCCAATTCGTCCGGTTGCGGGCTTTCGCCTCGAAGATCCGCAGTCCGGCGCCGCGCCGGTCATCAGGCGGCCGAAGTACTCGAGCGCCCGCGTGGTCCGCCGGCCGTCGCCGGTGCTCAGGTACTCCAGCAGCAGCCCGTCGATCACCGCGGTGCACAGGGTCGCGACCGCGCGGTTGCTCCTCGAGGGCGGCAGCGACGTCTCGATCAGTCCCAGCCAGCTGCGGGATGTTCCTTCCAGGTAGGGTCCGTAGGTCGCGGGGTCGCGGAGCGCCAGCACCTGCACCTCGAACAGCAGACGCATGTAGCCGACGTTCGCCGGGTGGACGGTCCAATCCCAGAACGTTCGCATCACGCCCTTGCCGGTTCCCTTGCCGGGTCCGGCGACGGCCTCGGCGAACGACCTCTGGGCCCTGGCGCGGACCTCGTCCATGACGGCGGTGATGAGGCCGTCCTTGGAGCCGAAGTGGTAGACGAGGAGCCTCGCGCTCGTCCCGATCGCTCCGGCGAGCGGACGCAGCGTCAGGCCCGCCACCCCGTGCGCCAACATGTAATCAAGCGCCTTCCCAACCAGTTCTTGGCGTCGCTCCGACATGAAACACACGTTACATGAAACGATCGTTACAGTCAAGGACCAAGAACAAGAACGAGAGGGGGTCGATCCCGTGCCCGAGGTCCTTCCCAGCAGAAGCGCGAGGGAAGGCATCGAGCCGCGCCGGACCGCCGGTCGCCCGGGCGGGTGGCGAGGGGCCCGTCCGACCGGCGGTCCTTCCGGGTCAGGGGTGAGACATTTCTCGCGCCGCCCGCCAGCGACGCCTGATGGACGCGGTCGATCGCGGCTTGGGATGGGGCCACGCGTGCGTGGTCGCGTTGCCGCCGCCGTTCGGGTGGCCTCGCGCGACAGGTGGGGCGGAATAACGCATCCCCGGCGAGGCGGTTTCCCGCACAGGAGCCCCCAATGCACCTGCCCGAACCTCACATCTGGGAAGAGCCGGCCTGGGGCGCCTACGCGTCCCGCGAGGACCTCGAACGACCCGGGCTCGAGCGCATGCGCCTGCTCGCCCGACCCGACTCGCTTCAGCCGCCGATCTCGCATCTGACCGGCCTGTCCTACGTCGAGGTCGGGGCCGGGCTCACGACCTGCGCGATGCCGGCCTCACGCTGGTTCCTGGCGGCCACGGGCGGCTTCTCCGGCGGCGTGCTGGCGTTGCCGGCCGACGCGGCGCTCGGTGGAGCGCTCGTGACGCTCCTCGAGCCTGGCCAGATCCTCACCACCTCCGAGCTCTCGCTCAGCTACCTGCGGCCCGCGACCGCCTCCGCCGGCGCGCTGATCGCCCGCGGGAGGCTGGTGCACGCCTCACGCACCCTCGGCCTCTCCGACGTCTTCATCGAGGACGGCCGCGGCCGGCTGCTGGCCCACGGAAGCTCGCGGTGCGTGTTCCTGCCGACCCCCGCCAGAATGCGCTTCCCGCCGCCGAAACCGCGGCCCGACGGCGTCCCGGACCCGTACCGGCGCCCGGCGGTCGGCGAGCCGGTCGAGGAGATGTTCGGCGAGCGCGGGTACAAGGAGATGTTCGACGCGTGGCGGCGGGACGAGCTGCCGGCGCCGCCGCTGTGCAACTTCTTCGGACTGCGGCCGGTCGAACACGCACCCGGCACCATGACCTGGGCGCTGCCGGCGACGGAGTGGCTCAACAACGCCTTCGGCGTCATCTACGGCGGCGCCCTCGCCATCCTGGCCGACAGCGCGATTGCGGGAGCCATCTGGATGACGATGGACCGCGGCCAGATCCTCGCCAGCCTCAACCTGCACGTCTACTTCTTCCGGCCGGTCCTCGCCGACGGGCGGGACATGGTCGGGCGCGGCACGGTCACCCGGTCGGGCCGCTCCCTGCGCGTCGCCGGCGCCGAGGTGTTCGACGCCGACGGCAACCTCGTGGCCATGGGGACCGGCAGCGCCAAGCTCGTCTCCGACCGGCGCGCGAGCCTGCAAACGCAGGCGCCTCCCGAGGGCTGAGCCGGCCCCGTGGTCGCGCGCAGCCCTCATCCGGCGCGGGACCGAACCGCCGGCCGCGCCGTCATCGTCCTGGGCCCGCACCGATCGGGTGCAGGGTGGGGAAGAAGCGGAGACGCGCGAGGGCGGCCCCAACCCGGGCCGGCCTGCACGCGGTTCAATCCGAGGTGCGCACCGGGAGAACCGTGCGCGCGTCCTGGCTGGACCTGTCCACCACCGAGGCCACGACGGCGACCCCGCCGGTCGCCGTGAAGAACAGGTCCTGGAACCGGTAGGGAAGGATGATCGACGTCGGGTAGATCCCACCCGCCGCCACCGTCAGCTGGAGGAACGCCGCGGGCTGGATGGTGAAGGCATAGGGCGTGGTCACGCTTCGTCCGTTGAGGACCAGCTCGCCGGGGGCCCCGTCGCGGGAGTCCTGGAGCGTCACCTCCACCGGGTCGCTGCCGGGGTTGGCGAGGTAGAGGTAGACCTCGAACGCAAGCGGCCCCCCAGGAGCGGGGTTGAAGACGAGCCCGGGCAGTTGGTAGAGGAACCCGGGGGCCGCCAGGTCCGCGGGCCCGAACGCGGGGAGGTCCTGGCCGAAACCGGCGAGGACGTCTCCGGGGGGCGTGAGCCCGCGGTCGTTCACGATGCGGCTCGAGACGACCACCGGGCCGTCCGCGTCGAACGCCATGCCGCCCAGCGCCGCGACCGGACACCCGAGGTCGAGGGCGAGGGTTTGCGGGGAGAGCACGACCGTGGAATATGCCGGCACCGCCCGGGAGGCGGCGATCGGCGGGTAGCAGGGAACGCCGACCTTGAGCGTTCCGGGGAGAAACCTGCCGCTGCTCACGTTCACCGTCGCGGGCCCGGGGTTCGTGAGGAAGACCTCCGAACTCCACTGGTTGCCGGCCTTGCCGGGCCATCTGAGCGCGAAGATGGGCAGCACCAACGCATCGGCCGCCGCGCCCGCGGCGGCCGCGACCGCGAGGACGAAGCAAGTCACCACCGTGGGGTTCATGACGACCTCCTTGCCGGGAAGGGCTGATGATCAGTCTAGCAATCCTGGCGGTCTGGGCCAGCTCGCGGGCGCGGCCGGGGGGAGCGGGCGGTCGTAGAATCGCGTCCGGGGGAGCGACCGATGATCACCAGGCGGCAGTTCACAGTCACGCTCGCGGCGGCGGGAGGCCTTGCCGTTGCTAGGCCTCGCGTCCTGTTCGCCGCGGCAGGTCCGGACGACGCCTCCACGATCCCCGAGCTCTACCGGAAGGCCGTCGTGATCGACGGCTGCGCGGAGGCGTTCGACACCGGCCCGGACGGTTTCCCGGTCGAGCCCAAGGCGCTCGCTGCTGCGGCGGCGTCGGGCGTCACGGCGATCAACTTCACGGTGGTCGGCCCCGGTGCCGGCTTCGAGGCAACGGTCGCCGCGATCGCCACGGTGCAGAGGGCGGCCGAGGCGAACCCGGAGCGCTACCTGGTCGTCCGCCGCCACGCCGACATCCGGCGCGCCAAGGCGAGCGGCGCGCTCGGGCTCATCCTCGGCTTCCAGACCACCGAGATGCTGGGCGAAGGGCTGGCCAGGCTCGACCTCTTCCGCGGCCTCGGGGTGCGCATCGTGCAGCTCACCTACAACGAGCGCAGCCTGTACGGCGACGGCTGTCTGGAGCCGGCCAACGCGGGCCTGTCGAACCTGGGCCGCGAGGCGGTGGCGCGCATGAACGCGCTCGGCATCGCGGTCGACACCAGCCATTGCGGGGCGCGCACCACGGCCGAGGCGATCGCGGTCTCGGCGAAGCCGATCCTGATCTCGCACACCGGGTGCCGGGCCGTCTTCGACAACCCCCGCAACAAGGACGACGTGACGCTGCGAGCGCTCGCGGCAAAGGGCGGTGTCGCCGGCATCTACCTCATGCCGTACCTGTCCGCCGGACCGGGCCCGATCACCGTGGACGACCTGCTGCGCCACGTCGACCACGCCGTCGGCGTCTGCGGCGAGGACCACGTGGGCATCGGCAGCGACCAGGGGATCGTGCCGATCGACGACACGCCCGAGTACCGCACGAAGCTCCGCGAGGAGATCGCGGCGCGCAAGAAGGCGGGCGTCAGCGCGCCCGGCGAGAGCGTGGACCGGCCGCCGTTCATCCCCGAGCTCAACACCGCCGACCGCATGGAGAAGATCGCCGCGGCGCTCTCGGCCCGCGGCTACCAGGCCGCCGCGATCGAGAAGGTGCTCGGCGGCAACTTCCACCGCGTTTTGGGCGAGATCTGGGGGACGGCGTGAGCCCCGCGGCCCGGACCGTCCGCGGCACGGCGCCCCGCAATCGGGCCGGCCGGTGGTCGCGGATGATCGCCGTGACTGCGTTCACTTCGATGGCGGGAGTCGCCGGTGCGGCGCCCGAGCCGCCAGCGCCGGCGCCTGCCGCGGCGTTCACCGTGATCCTCGGCGGCGCGCAGGCCGGTACCATGACGGTGCGGGTGACGTGCGCCGCGGCGTACCGCATTCACTTCGAGTACAACGACCGCGGGCGCGGACCGCGGCTCGACTCGACGATCCGGCTC
>SCRJ01000133.1 GCA_004298115.1 Acidobacteriota bacterium | reverse complement strand
CGAGAAGCTCGACGATAGGCAGGGCGCGCCGGCTTGGGGCGTGTAGCCGCGCCGCCGCCGTTGGTAGGGGCCGGTGATCACACTTTGCTGCCGGCGGCCTGACCAGGGGGTCCCCATATCGCTCGGCCGGCGAACTGGCGCTGCCGAGCACCGAACAAAGTGTGATGCCCGGCCCCTGGCAAGGCGCGCGAACCCCGCCGCGCCGGAGTGTAGCCGGAGGCTACATGAGGACGCGAGCGGGGCGAGCGCAACGCCGCGAGAGGTCCGACGCCGGCGGCGCCCTAGTGGCGAGCGAGAGGACGGAGGATGAATAGCTCCAACGTAGGGCGGCGGGGGCCGGGGGTGGCGATCGGGAACCCTACGCTCCCCTGCACCAGCGTCCCCCACGGTCCCGGCACCGTCAGGCCGAACCCGGCGCCGGAGAGCGGGCGGGCGCGGTAGACGCCGTCGATGTCGCGCACCCAGCCGGCGTCCACCCCCGCCTCGCCGCGCACCGTCGGCGACAGCGGCAGCGACAGCGACGCGCGCACCACCCCGAGACGCTCGGGGAGCACCCGGTCGGACGCGATGCCGCGGATGTGGACGCCGCCGAAGCGCGACGGCGCCGGCGCCGAAAAACGATCGAGATCGTGCCCCGTCCACGCCTCCGCGTCGAGGTGCAGCTTCGCGAGCGGGAACAGCGCCTTCTCGTACACCGCGAGCAGGCGTACCCGCTGCCAGTTCCTCTTCGCCTCCTCGCGCCCGTCGAGGCCCCAGGCGCGCCAGTCCGTGCGCCGGCCCGCCTCGCCGGTGAGGCTGACGGTCGTGGGGCCGAGCGCCGCCTCCGCCTGCACCTTCGCCACACCTTCGAAGGTGTCGGACGGGCGCACGAAGCTCGCGGACGCGGTGTCGTCGCGGGAAAACTCCCAGCGGTTGACCCCGAGGTCGAGGCCGATGCGGACGGCGCCCAGCGTGGTTGCGACCCCGGCGCCGACGCTCTGCCGCCGGGTCTTGACCGCCTCCGCCTCCTGCTCGCGCCCGTTCCGATAGCGGCTGTTCGAGAACGGCAGCAACTGCACGAACGCCCGCAGCGAGAGCTCGGCGCGGCCGTGGCGAGCGGACCAGGCGGCGTCGTTGACGACGCCGGCCGCGAGCAGCCGGAACTGCTCGCCGCGGCCGCGGAAGTCGAAGTCCTGGATCTGCAGGCCGCCGAACGGCACCGGGTACGCCAGGCCGGGGTCGTACGCCGCGCCCGCGATCAGGAAGCGCTGTGCGGCCCGGGTCTCGCCGCCGGGGATGCGCCCGCCCCGGCCGTCGGGGACGAGCGGCACGATGCCAGCCGCCGTGTCGCGCAGCATCCGGTGGTCGCGCGCGTACGCCGCCGAGCGGGCCGCGGCGAAGCCCGGCGGGTCGAGCGCGACGCCGGTCAGGGTGAGCTCCCGGTGCACGGTCGCCGCGCCGCCGAACGCCGACAGCAGGTCGTCCGCCGACACCTTCTCGGGGAGCCACACGGTCTCACCGTTGAGGTCGGCCGGCGCGTACAGCGTGACCGACCGGGTGCTGCTCACCTCGCCGGCGAGGCGCTCGGCGCTCTCGTCGAGCTCGACGAGGCCGTACGTCGCGGCGTCGATGTAGGCGGTGCCGCGCCGCGCCGCGCCGCCGGGACGGTTCTGTGCGAAGGTCAGCGCGTAGCAGCGCCGTCCCTGGCGCGACTCCACCCCCGCCAGCTCGTACCGGTAGGACGGCTCGAGGCGCACCGCGAGCGGCGGGACCTGCGGCCGCCGCGGCTCGATCAGCGGCAGGTCGGGGAGGTGATCGGGGTCCCAGGCGACCCCGTCCACCCAGGCCTGCGTGATCTCCCAGTCACGCCCGACGCCGCGCTCCCAGAACGCCGGCCCGGCGAGCGTGACCTCGAAGCTGCGCGACAGCTCGGCCACCCACACGCGCACCAGCAGGCGCTGCTCCGCCTGCCAGCGCGGGGCCAGCCGTTCCTGGCGCGCCGCCGCGCGCTGGTGGCGGGCGAGGATCTCGGCGGCCGACAGCGTCCGCTCGCCGCTCACCGCGACGCTCTCGAACGTGCGTCCGGCGTCCGCCGCACGCACCGCCACCAGCACCCCGCCGTCCGGAAGCGCCGGCAGCGCCGCGACGGCGGTCTCGCCGCGCCGCTGCAACGGGACCCGGCGTGCGCCGCCGGCGAGAAGCGTGGCGGCGCCGTAGCCGCCGACCGGCAGCGTGACCTCGCCGCCGGGGAACCCGGCCGGGATGCCGACCACGGTCGCGAGGTCGGCGGCGCGCAATGCGGTCACGAGCTCGCGTCCGCCGGCGCGGGCCGCCTCCGGCGCCGGGAGCAACCCCGCC
>SCRJ01000132.1 GCA_004298115.1 Acidobacteriota bacterium | reverse complement strand
GGAACCCCGCTCCGAGCGGGCCCCACGGCACGAAGCCGATCCCGAGCTCCTCGCACACCGGCAGGACCTCCGGCTCGGGGTCCCTCGTCCACAGCGAGTACTCGCTCTGGACGGCGGCGAGCGGGAGGACCGCGTGGGCGCGCCGGATCGTCGGCGCCCCGGCCTCGGAGAGCCCCCAGTGCTTCACCTTGCCCTCGGCGATCAGGCCCTTGACCGTCCCGGCCACGTCCTCGATCGGCACGTTCGGGTCCACGCGGTGCTGGTAGAGCAGGTCGATCGTCTCGACCTTGAGCCGCCGCAGCGAGGCCTCGGCGACCTGCCGGATGTGGGCGGGACGGCTGTCCAGCCCGTACCGGGTGCCGTCGGGGTTGATGCCGAAGCCGAACTTCGTCGCGATGACGACGCGGTCGCGGACCGGGGCCAGCGCCTCGCCGACCAGCGCCTCGTTGGTGAACGGCCCGTACGCCTCCGCCGTGTCGAAGAACGTCACGCCACGATCGACCGCCGATCGGATCAGGGCGATCATCGCCGTGGTGTCCGCGGCCGGGCCGTAGCCGTGGCTCATCCCCATGCAGCCGAGGCCGAGGGCCGAGACTTCCAGCCCGCTCTTTCCAAGTGTGCGCGTCTTCATGGTCAGCTCCTATTGTTCTGATCCAATTTGCGACCTGTCGTGGAGCAACGCCTGTCACTGCGAGGAGCGCAGCGACGAAGCAGTCTCGTGGCCCAGTGAGGTTGGGGGACACCAGGTTGGGGCCGAGATCGCTTCGTCGTCCCGCCTGCGGCGGGACTCCTCGCGATGACACCGATTTCTCTACGAGGGACGGTGAATTCGTACCAGAGATGGTCGCTCATCGGCCATGCCTTTCGAACCGGTACACGAGCTCGGGCCCGCCCTTGCCTTCGTACGCGAGCTCGCCGACCAGGAGCGCGAACGGCTCGGTGAAGCGGGCGACCCACAGCGGGCCCGCATCCAACGGGTCGAAGCCCACGTCGCGGATCAGCCCGGCGGCCACCTTCTTCGCGTCCGCGTCGTCGCCGCAGTAGACGAGGCTGGGCCTGGGTTTCCGGCTGCGGGCCTCGTACACGCCGGAGAGGACCTCGCTCGGCACGGTGTTGAAGGCGCAGACGACCTTGGCCCCGGGGATCTTCATGGCGAGCGTCTCGGCGCCGGAGTTCGTGTGGGCGATCACGAGGGCGGAGTTGTCGGCGTTCATCGGCAGCGAGCAGGTGAGGACCACCTTGCCCGAAAAGTCGCCCGCCTGATCGAGCACCTCGTCGATGCGGGACCAGTGCACCGCGAGCAGGAGGGCGTCGGCGTCCTTCGCCGCTTCCCTCGGGGTGCCGGCGCGGCCTCGCCCCTCGGCCTCGCGCGCCAGCTTCTCCAGCTTCCCGGGGCGCCGGGAGTAGCTGAAGACGACCTCGTGCCCGGCGCGCGCGAAGAGGACCCCGAGCTTGCCTCCTATCACCCCAGATCCGAGAACCCCGATTCGCATCCGCTCCCTCCCGTGACTGCGGCAACGTCCGGCGTGGTTGGCCGCTTCCCGGGCCGTTCCTGGCCCGTAGGCAGTGGCGCCGGCCGCTTCGACCACGCAGGAAGAATCTAGGCGCCGGCCCGAGTGAGGTGTTGCCTGATTCTACGGGTCCCTCGCCCGATTCGCTCGGCCTGGGCGCTTCGTGCCGGGGGATGGCGGGCGCCAGGGTCGTTCACCGTGGGGTTCACTGACGGCCTGATACGGCGGTCGTGCCGGCGGCCGTCACCATTCGGCTCCGTGCGTACCCGGGACCCGGTGCCGCCCCGGCCCGTGGTCGCCCCTCGCCGGTTCGGGCGTGCGGTCCGCGACCCGCGCGGCGTTTAGAGGGTAGGACCGGGCATCGGCATGAGGGCCCGGGTGCCCTGCGGCCGGTGCGAGGAGGGACCATGAGAGCAACCTTCGCGGCAGTGGGGCTGGCGTGCGTCGCGGCGTCGGCCACGGCGCAGAATCTGCAGGTCGTGGTGCCTGCATCCGGGGACGTTTGGACGTTCGGCGAGACGCGGCAGATCCAGTGGAAGGCCAAGTACCTCGGAACCTCCGCGTTCGTCAATGGCCAGATCACGCTCGAGCGCGGCGGCGCCAAGACGGTGGCCGTGATCGCGCAAGACCGCATCCTGGTCTCGACGGCCTTCGTCATGGGCCATGAGCCCGCCGTCGGAGCGTACATGACCTATAGCATCCCCTGGCAGGTGGTGCGCTCGGCCAACCCGATCTTCGGTCCCGCTCGGGACTACCGGGTGCGGCTGAAGCCGATCCCCGCCAACCCCTCGTACCCCGAGGTGGTCAGCCCGCCGTTCACGATCGTCGTCCAGACCGTCACCGATTCGCCGGGAGGCCAGATCATGATCAAGAAGGGCGAGTGCGTCATCTCCAGCTTCACGGTCGTCGCTCGCCCGCACGACCCCGGCCATCTGGTGATCCGCGTCGTGGTGGACAACCTCCGCCACAGCCCGGCGGCCGGCATGCAACTCCGCCTCATCAAGAACCACGTCGAGTTCAAGTTCGTGCGAGTCCCGCAGATCGCGAGCCGCGCCCGCTGGCACGACGAGTGGGTCGACGACGCCCCGGCGCCGTTCAAGGCCTCCAACTACATCGCGATCCTCAGCACCGGCGACCCGATCACCCAGCCCGACTCGGTCCTCGACCGCAAGGAGGTCAGTTACCGCCGCGCTGGCACCGTGATCGGAATTCCGTAGGCCGCCGGCGATCCCCGCGGCTGGAGCGGGGAGCGGCGCCACGAACGCATCTGGCTCCTCCTCTCCGCCGGGAGGCGCGGAGCCGTCGCGAGCGGGACGCGTCCTCGCGTTGCCGGCCGCGGATCACGCCGGGGGATCGCCCGGCGGAGCCGGGCGCCGGTCACACAACGGCGAGGACAGGAGCCCCGGCGGCCGTGTCGATTTCAGGCCGCCCCGAGCCGAGCGTGGGCGAGGGCCATCCCGAGCAGAGCGAGGAGCAGCCCGAGCACGAGCATTCCGCCCAGCGACAGGCTGGGGATCGCCGAGTCCGACGTGACGCCGACCCCTTGCAGCACGAGCGTCCCGCTCAACGTGCCCTCCGTGCCAAGGGTGGCGGTCAACCCCAGACTTCCCGTGCGCAAACCCGCCGCTGTCGGAGTGAAGGTGACGCTGATGGTGCAGCTCGTCCCCACCGTGAGCGGTGCGGTGCAGTCGTTGGTCTGCGCGAAGTCGCCGGTGGTGGTGACGCTCGTGACCGTGAACGTGCCGGAATCCGCCGTCGCCGTGATGGTGATGACCTGCGGCGCGCTGGTCGTGCCGACCGCCTGATCCCCGAACACGAGACCCTGGCAGGCCAGCCAACCCGGCTTTCCAAACGCCGGCACCATCCCGGACGCCACGTCCCACGCCTGGTCCGCCGCGGTGTTGCCGGTCGACTCGAGCTGGTTGCCGCACAGGTTCGACTCTCCCGCCACGAGGGCGGACGGGCTCGGCGGCAGGGCCATGGGTCCCGTCAGCTGGTTCAGGTACACGTAGAACGACTGCAGGCCGGTCAGTCCGCTCAGGGATGGCACCGACCCCGTCAGCTGGTTGTTCCCGACGTTGAACACGCGGAGCGCCGCCAGGCCGGTCAGAGGGGGGATGGCTCCGGTGAGCTGGTTGTTCTCGGCGTAGAACGTCTGCAGCGCGGTCAGCCCGACGAGCGACGGGAGCGATCCCGTCAAGTGGTTGCTCTCGACGGAGAACTGCTGCAGCGTCGAGTGTCCGGTCAGAGGGGGGATCGCGCCTGTCAGCTGGTTGTCGCCCGCAAAGAACCTCTGCAGCGCGGTCAGTCCGGTCAGGGAGGGGATCGCGCCCGTCAGCTGGTTCTGCCCCGCGTTGAAGAACTGCAGCGCCGACAGTCCGGCGAGGCTCGGCAGCGAGCCGGTGAGCTGGTTGACGGAAACCACGAACTCCCGCAGGGCGGTCAGCCCCGCCACCGCAGGGACCTGGCCGGTCAGTTGGTTGTTGTTCACGTAGAACTGCTGGAGTCCGCTCAACCCGGCGAGGGCCGGGATCGATCCCGTGAACCCGTTGTGGTCGAGGAAGAACCCCTGCAACGCCGTCAAGCCGGCCAAGGCCGGGATCGCACCCGTCAACGTGTTGTAGTTGACGACGATGGACTGCAGCACCGTCAGGGCGCTCAGGCTCGGCAGCGTGCCCACGAGGTTGTTGTTCGGCAGATAGATCTGGATGACGTGGTTCAGCCCGACGTCGCAGATCACGCCGTGCCAGCTGCACTCGGATCCGGTCGTGCTCCCGAGCGCGCCGGTGACCGGATCGTTCCAGCCCGTGTTGTCCGTCCAGGACGCGCCGCCGGTTTGGGTGTAGAGGGCCACCAGCACGGCGCGCTCGCTGGAGGGGATGGCGCCCTGCACGGCCGGCGCCACCGCCAACAGGAGCGCGACGAGCAGCAGACATCGCGCGCCGCGGCCGCGCCGTGATCGCGAGGCCTCGGCCTGGTGCGCAAAGGCAAAGGCGGAGGTCGAGATCGACTTCGTGCCACGGGCGTTGGTCGTCATGTGATCTCCCTCGGCAGCATCGGCCGTTGGTTCAAAGATCGTGTGACCACCAGACCATAAGGCAGCTTTCGTAACCGTTATCGCAAGATGATCTCTCACGCTGCGACCGAAGTCAACAGTACCCCACGACTTGCGGCCGAGCTCGCGGGAACGCCGGGACCCCCGCGTCCGCGGAGGTGGCGGCGCGAGGCGCGAGGAAGGTCGCGAAACCGATCCCGGCCGCCCTCGGTGCTTCCCCGAGCGATGCGACCCTTGCCGAAGCGTTGTCCGCGGGCTGCCTGATCGTCAGGCCAACCCCGGGCACGGGCACGATCGTGGACGGCAGGGTGGCCGGCCCGGACGACGGCCCGTCGGCCTTCGGCGCCGACCCGGCGGCGACCGCGGCGTCCCGGCAGCGGCACGCCTCGCCCTCGCCGCGTCGCAGCCCCGCGCCGCCGCGATCGTCCCCTCGATCCGATCCAACCTACTGCAAGAGCACGTTTCCAGCGATCGGTTCGCCGGTTCGTATAACCTGCAACCATACGTATGCAGGTTACGTACAAGGGCGCAGGAGGCGGCCCATGGTCGGCTACTGCGGGATCGACTGTCTGGAGTGCAGGGCGTACAAGGCCACGCTCGAGGGCGACGAGAAGGGGCTCCAGGAGATGGCGGAAACGTTCGGCAAGGGAGTCCTCCGAGCCCACGACTGGGTGTGCCTCGGCTGTGGCCCGCAGAACCAACACCTGCTCGCCACCTACTGCGACAGCTGCAGGATCCGCCTGTGCGCGGCGACCAAAGGAGTATTCAACTGCGCGGAGTGCGAGACGTTCGAGCGGTGCGCCACCCTGCAGGAGTTCCTGGGAACCGAGTCGGAGACGCTGGCGCGCACGATGGGGTGGCTGCGGGCGAGCTACCGCGCGCGGCGCGGGCGGCCGGCGTCGCGATCGACCGCGGGTGCGGTGAGGCAACGGAGGCAGACATGCGCGAAGAGCTGACGAGGTGGGCCGCCGAGCGGGGGTATCTGGCGGCGTGGGGCCCGCTCGAGCTGGCGACGGCGGTGCAGGACGAGGTCGCGCGCCTGGGCGCGTCGGGAGTGCTCGAGAAAGAGTTCTACGCGAGCGAGGTGGGGTCGCTCGCCGGGACGCAGGTCGGCCGGGAGCCGGGGTTGGCGACCGTCCTCATGGTGGTCAAGCCCCGCCCGGCGCACACGGTCTCGTTCGACCTCGACGGCAGGCGCCTCGAGGCGGTCCTGCCGCCGACCTATGTCCGCTACCGCCCGATGTTCGACGACGTCGCGGCGGACCTGCAGGCCGACCCGCTGCGCGGGTCCCGGATCGAGCGCCTGACGGCGCCGTTGAAGCCGCTCGCCGCCCGCCTGGGCCTGGTGCGCTACGGCCGCAACAACGTGACGTACGCGCCCGGCCTGGGGAGCTACATCCAGCTTCTCGGCTACCTCACGGACGCCCCGCTCCCGCTCCCCGACGGTTGGCGCCCGCAGGCGCCCGCGCTGCTCCCCGAGTGCGAGGGGTGCGGCGCCTGCCGCGCCGTCTGCCCGACCGGCGCGGTGGCCGAGGACCGCGTTCTCCTGCACGCCGAGCGCTGCCTGACGTACGTCAACGAGAAACCCGGGCCGTGGCCGGCGTTCGTCCCCGCCCGGGCGCACCGCTGTCTGCTCGGCTGCCTCCTCTGCCAACGGGCGTGTCCGGCCAACCCGAAACTGCCGCTCGAGAGCGCCGGCGTGGAGTTCAACCGCGAGGAAACCGAGGCGCTGCTCGCGGATACCGGCGACCACCTCGCGCCGGTCTGGGACGGCGTGCGTGCCAAGCTCGAGCGGCTCGGCCAGCCGTACTCGGAGGCGGTGATCGGGAGGAACCTGCAGGCGCTCGTCGCGGCCGCCCGTCTGAGATGCTCGCCACGGCCCGGACGGTAGACTCATCGGAGCGGGCGGCGTCTCGGGCGAGCGCTCGGTAGGGGAGGGCGATGGCGGACCAGGGCACGGTGGGAGACAAGGCCGTCCGGTTCGGCGGGTTCCGGACAGGGGCGGGCTACGTCTTCGAGCTCACCGGCGGAGCGCTGTGCCTCGACCTCGCGAACACGCTCGACAACCGGAAGGCGCCCGCGCCCCGGGAGATCCTTGCGGGCTTCGAGGACCTGGCGGCCTGGGGCGCTCAGGCGGGCGCCGTCCCCGACGCGATCGCGCGGGCTCTCCGCCGGGAGGCGCGGGCCCACCCCCGCGTCGCGGCGCGAGCGTTGCAGTGGGCGAGGCAGGTGCGCGAGGTCCTCTACGCCATCTTCTCGGCCGTGGCGCGCGCGCACGTACCGCCCGGCGCCGCCATGGACCGCCTCAACCTCGAGCTGCCGCGAGCGTTCGGGTCGCGGCGTCTCGACCGCGCCGCCGGCTCGCCCGCCTGGGCCTGGGTCGAGCACGACCCGCCGGAGCTGGACCGCGTCCTCTGGCCCGCCGTGGTCTCGGCGGCCGAGCTGTTGACCTCGACCGAGCTCGACCGCGTGCGTGAGTGTGCCGGCGAGCGGTGCTCCTGGCTGTTCCTCGACCGCAGCAAGAACGGGTCGCGGCGGTGGTGCGACATGACGGTCTGCGGCAACCGCAGCAAGGCGCGCCGGCACTATGCGCGGGTCAAGAGCCGCCTGGAGGCGTGAGTCCCACACAGGGTTCGCGAGAGAGGCGACCGGAGAACCGATCGGATGGCGTAGCTGGTCCCGGTCCGACCCACCGGCTTGGATGCGGCGCGGCCAGCGGGAGTACGCGCCGACCCGGCTCGGTTCTGGTGTGGGACGGAGGACACCGATGACGAAGCAACAACGCGCGAAGCTGGTGAAGGAGTACGCGGCGGGGTACGACGAGGTGGTGCGCGCTCTCGAGGGGTTTCCGGCGGGCAAGCTCACGGCGCGCCCCTTCCGGGGCAAGTGGTCCGCCGCCGAGCTCGTCCACCACCTCGCGGACGCCGAGATGACGGCGGCGATCCGGCTGCGGCGTCTGCTGGTCGAAGAGCGGCCCGTGATCTACGGCTACGACCAGGACGCGTTCGCCACCCGCCTGCGGTACAACGAGAGGGACATCGCGCCCGCGCTCGAGGCGTTCCGCGCGGCGCGCGCGACCACGGTCCAGATCCTCGAGGGGATGACCGCCGCCGACTGGGCGCGCCAGGCGTGGCACACCGAGCGCGGCGTGTTCGGCACCGAGCGCTTGCTCGAGTTGACGGCGGCGCACGCCCGCAACCACGCCGCGCAGATCGCGCGGTTGCGTGCCGCGGTGACGGCCAAATCCGGCGCCGCGAAGCGGCGGCGCAGCTCCGGCCGGTGACGCACTCGTAAAGCAGTACGCGCGATCGCATGGGTACCTGATTGGATGAGTAGGTCGGTTTCCCGACTTGCGGCATAGCGTGAGGACGGCACCAAGAAGGCACCGGTACCACCATCTCACCTTGTCGATAGACGTGGACGTGGTACTCAAGCAGCGGGCAACCCTGGACGAGCGTCCCGCCAAACTCGAGATCAACCACACAGGCTGAGGCCTTCGCTAGCGCTTCGGCTCCTGGAGGACGCTTGGCGTTCCCTGGATCGCCTGATCCAGCCGCGATTCGAGGCGAGCGAGCCGTTCCTCCACTTCATCGAGTTCCGAGCGCTGCTTCTCGATGATCGCCTGCTGGGCCTTGATCGCCTCGGTGAGGATCGGCGTGAGCTTGGAGTAGTCGAGCGTCTTGAAGCCATCGGGCCCGGTCGAGACCACCTCGGGGTACACCTGCTCCACCTCTTGGGCGATGAACCCGATCTGCGGTCCTGGCTCGAACGGCTTGTCGGGGAACTCCTCACGGCGCCAGAAGAAGCTCACGCCGCGGAGTTCCAGGACCTTGTCGAGCGCGTCCGCCAGGGTGACAACGTCACGCTTGAAGCGGATGTCCGACACGTTGGACCAGGAACCGATGTAGGCGCCGTTGCCCACGCAGTACACCCCGTACTGGCTGCCGCGGCCGACGACGCCATCCACGTCACCGTTCCCCTCGACGCCGTTGCCGGAACCTGTACCCCGAACTCCGGTGCCGCCGGTGCCGACGACGCCGGCCCCCCCGCCGGCGTTGTTGCCGTACACCCCGGCGGCGCTGGCACTGGGCGAATATCCGACGACGCCGGCCGTCGGGCATCCGACGCAGCCGTCGTTGAGCGTGGTGGTGTTCTGGCCGTAGACCGCCTCGTTGCTCGAGCTCTGCCCGTGCACGCCGTAGCCGCTCGAGCTGGTGCCGGTCACGCCGTCGTTGCCGCTGCTGGTGCCTATGACGCCGGCGCCGGACGTCGATTTCCCGGACACGCCGGCGGCGGCACCCGCACCGTACACACCGGTCGGGCCTTGACCGTACACGCCGTAGGTGGTGCCGAGACCGTCGATGGCGTAGTCGCCGAGCCCATAGACGCCGACGCCGCCGGCGCCTCCGGTGTTGTTCCCGACGATCCCCGAGTGGTTGTTGGTCTTCGAGTTCCCGACGACACCGGCGGTCGCGCAGCCGACACAACCGTCGTTGCCGACGCCGACGTCCTGGCCGTAGACCCCGTTCCCGCTGTCGCTCACGCCGGAGACCCCGTAGCTCGTGGAGCTGTGGCCGTACACGCCGTCGTCGCTCCCGCTCTCGCCGTGAACGCCGATGCCGCCGGTGCCGGAGCCGTACACGCCGGTCGCGCCGGTGCCGTACACGCCGATGTAACTCGAACTCGAACCCCACACGCCGTAGCCCGAGCTGGTGTTGCTGGCCGCGAACGCGGCGTGGGCGGAGTCGGTCGCGGCGCTGCCCGAGTACGGCAGCGTCAACGCTCCGCCCGCTCCGGAGCCGGTCGCGGCGATGGTCAGCGTCTGGCCCGAGGGGGTGATCGTGACGTTCGAGCCCGCCGCCAGGGTGACCGCGTCGTGGAGACCATTGAGGCCGCGCACCACCTGTCCGTTGGCGATCCCGAGAGGGCTCGACGTCGTCCCGTCGCCGGTGAGCGACGTGTCGTGGGTGACCGCCGATAGTCCGCCCGTGCCGCTGTCGAGCAGGGCGTCCGCGAACTGCATCTCGAAGGTGGTCGAGTCGTTCGAGACGTTCGCCGTGCTCGACCCCACCGCGATGACCTTGCCGGTCCCCGAGACCACCGACACCTGCAGCGTCAAGTTCGTCGAGTTCACGGCCGGGTAGAGGTCCTCGATCGGGTAGTAGCGCGCCTCGAACGCTCCCGTCGTCGGGTACGTCTTGCTCGCTACCTGTGTCCCGCTCTCGTCGAACGCCACCACCTGCACGTCGGCGGTGCCGCCCGCCGCCTCCACCCACCCGAACGAGTACCGGAACTGCGAGTCGGTCTTCGGGTCGGTCTGCGAGACCCCGAGCAGCTTCGTGGACTGCCCGGCGCCGATCGCGAACGACGCCGGGATCGCGTTGTAGCCCTGCCCCTGGGTGTCCTTGTCCTGGGCGCCGGGCGGGAGGTTGTACATCCTGCACTCGGCGAGGACGCGGACGTCGGAAGTGATCCGCAGGGCGCCCCATGCCTGGGCGTCGAACAGGGTGGCGATCGTGTCGGGGTAGCTGCGCGACTCACCGGCTGGAATCGAGTCACGATACGTGGCGGGCGACGGGTTGGGCTGGTTGCGGAGGAGGAAGGAGATCGTGACGTCGGCGGTGGAGGCGGAGGGGTTGTGGATCCAGAGCATGGTGTAGTACTGCGAGCCGTTGACACCTGGCCTGCGTCCCACCGACGGGAGGAACACGTCGGTGCCGGCAAAGCCGGCGAGCGCCTCGCCGGCTGCGAGAAAGACCACGATGGCTGCCGTTGCAACGGGTGCGATTCGACGGTCGAGGGAAGTCATGTGCGATGTCCCTTTCCGAGGAGGACCCTGGGGGCGCAACCCGAGCCGAACTCGTGGCCGCGCGATGGTCTCCGTTTGTTATTGCGACAGAGTATAAGTCCCATAACTCGGGGACGCAAGAGGCGGCTTGACTCGGCGCTCCCGGGGGTGTCTGCCCGGCTCCTGGCTGGCCGCCCTCCCGGTTTCCCTTCCGGCATGAGCCTGCATCTCTCGATTCCATCGGCGTTCGGGCCATCAGTGCACCGTCCGCATTGCGCCCAGGGTCCCCGCCCGCCGACCAACGGACGCGGTCCGAGATGGAGGTACAGCGTCGACTCGCCGGGAGGTGTCCCGCCTCCGAGCGTATGATCGAAAGCGAGCACTCCCGCCGGAGGTGAATCATGGACTTCAGGACAAGGGCGACCTGCGTGATGCTCGCGGTGGCGGCCGGCGTGCCGGCGCTCGGGAACGCTGCGATCGCGGGGGAGCGGGAGCTGCCGGTCTCCGGGCATGTGCGCTCGGCGGACGGCGTCGAGATCGCATACACCGACAGGGGCGCCGGGCCGGTCGCGATCGTCTTCATCCACGGCGGCCTGGCCGACCGCTCCTTCTGGGCCGAGCAGTTCGCCGGACTTGCCGGCCGGTACCGGCTGGTGGCGCTCGACCTGGCCGGGCACGGCGCGTCGGGGCGCAACCGCGAGGCGATGACGATCGCCGCATGGGCGAGCGACGTACGCGCGGTGGTGGACGCTCTCGGGTTGCGCCGGGTCGTGCTCGTCGGGAACTCGCTCGGCGGTCCGGTGGCGCTCGAGGCCGCGGCGCTGCTCCAAGGCCGGGCGATCGGCGTGATCGGCGTGGACACCCTCCACCTCGCGACGCAGCCGATGCCGGCGGCGGAAGCGCACGCCCGGGCGGAGGCGTTCCGTAAGGACTTCGCCGGCTCGTGCCACGCGATGGTCGAGGCGCTCTTCCACCCAGGCACCTACCCGGAGCTCAGAGCATGGGCGGAGAGGCGCATGTGCGCCGCGCCGCCCGCGGTGGCGGTCGCCATGATGGAAGGTTTCGGCGGCTACGACATTGCGCGGGCGTTCCGCAACGCGGGCGTGCCGATCCGAGCGATCAACGGCGACCTCTGGCCCACCCGGACCGACGTCAACCGAACGGTCACGCCGGACTTCGACGCGGTCATCATGAAGGGCGCGGGGCACTACCCGATGCTCGAGCGCCCGGCGGAGTTCAACCGCCTCCTCGTCGACACGGTCCGCGGGTTCGAGGGTCGGCCGCGCGCCAAGAGCTAGCGGCGAGGGCGATCAGGACGGCTCGCGGATGAGGTCGACGACCTTGGTGACGCCCTTCGTCTGCCGGGCCGTCTTCACCGCGACGTCGTGCTGGTCCGCGGTCGGGACGGTTCCGCGCAGGCTGACGACCCCGCCCGACGCCTCCACCTCGACGTGCATCGCCTCGCGCCCGATCTCCTCGAGCAGTCGCCCCTTGACCCGCGTCTCCAGCAGCGCGTCGCGGACCTCGCGCTCGGCGTGATCGACGGTCTTCGCCACCGGCCCCTCCGACGACGGCGCGCTCGCCACCTGGATCTCGTCGCTGACGTGGGTGACGCCAGGAACCGCTCGCGTGACCTCCTCGGCCAGCTCCTGCGTCGAGCGTTTCTTGACCGTCCCCGAGAGGACGACCTTCGGGCCGTGGACGTCCACGTCGATGTGCAGCGCGTCCCAGCCGAGCTTGGTCAGCAGCTCCGTGCGCACCTTGACGTGCGTCACCGCATCTTCGAATGCGCTTTCGTGCGTGCCGGAGGCGGTCGTCGCATCGGAGTCGGCGGCGAGCGCCGTTTTGCCCCCGCCGAGCCAGACCGCGCCGGAAAGCACGGTACCCGCGAGCGCCACCCCTCCCAATCGTCGCAACGTCGTGCGGTTTTCCATGTGTCCCCCCTTCCGGTCGGGCCGCGGCGCCGTCCGGCGCGCCGACAAGAGTCGAATGCGCCCGGCCGACCTGAGCCGGTTGCAAGGCGGGTGCCACGGCTCGAGCAAAACGGACAGGCACGTTGCGACGGGTGCGCCGGCGCCTGCGTATCCCTGCCCGCTATGGGCCAAGCGAGTGCACGTCGGGACCGGGTCCAGAACGCCGCCCCGGGGTGGACGTGCCGGGAGAAATGCCCCGCCTCGCTTCGGCACGGACGCGCAACCGGGGCCGGGGGCGGCGAAATGAAGTACGTGGTACCGGCCCCTCGCCCCGA
>SCRJ01000014.1 GCA_004298115.1 Acidobacteriota bacterium | reverse complement strand
GAAGAAGGTCGTGAGGATCAAGGGCAAGCGATAGCGATAGGTCGTGTGCGGCACAGAGCACTTATTGACAACCGCTCGCCATGATATTAGATTGGGGATGTCGGGATCTCTCGTTAGGATTGCATGAACCTTGCGAAGCCCAGGAACCAACAACAGAATCATAACGACGATTTGCAGGGACGCGGTCGCGCGCTACACGAGGCTGAGGCAGCAGAGGCGCTCGGCGTGAAGGTGCGAACCCTGCCCGCCTGGCGGGCACGGGGGACCGGACCTCGGTACTTCAAGGTTGGGGCGAAGGCGGTCCGCTACTTCGAGGCCGACCTAATCGCGTTCCTCGACGCGGGGGCGGTTGATCCCACGACGGACAGGTCGTGAACCATGCGACCCCCGAATGCAGTACGACCGGCCCCCGAAGGCCGGCCGCAGCACAACGTCACAACCATCCTCCACAAGAATAGGGCGTCGCCGGCCACAACGCAAGTGATTCTCGACGCCCGCTTGCGCGACCACGCGGAGCGCTGCCCGCCGTGTGCTCAGGCTCTTCGCGGCGGCGGCAAGTTGTGCAGCGACGGCGAGCGCCTCGCCGAGGACGCGCGCCGCCACTACGAGCGCGGGAAGCACATCACCGCTGAGGACCGCGCCCGGCGACGCGAGCTCGAGCGCTGGGGGCCGAGGTGAGCGCCCACCGCGAACACCCGTTCGCAATTGCGCGCAGGTGCGCGCAGGTGTCACCGTGAACGCGGCGCCGCAAGACGACGCCCAGGTTGACATCGCCGGCGCACGCTGGCGTGAACGGCATGGCGGCCTTGCCTGGTGGGAGTTGAGGGACCTGTTGGTCGAGGTCCCCGGGTTGGCTCCGACCGACCGTATCGTGGTGTTCTTCTCTCTCCTTCGCTATGAGCACTCACGGAGCGGCCTGGTGACGGCGGCTGTCGGCACACTGGCGCGGGCGGCCGGGCTCTCCGAACGGACCGTGAGGGCCTCGCTGCGACGGCTCGAGGCCCGCTGTTTCCTTGAAGCTGTTGAGCGTGGTGGAGGGTGCCACCACACGAGCGCCTACCGGGTGCGGTGGGCTGACCTGATCCTCGCCGGGCAATCCGCGACGGAGAACCCGGCAAACGTCGCCGCGTTTCGAAACCCGGCAAACGGTGCCCCTTTAGACCCTTCCCAGAACCCTTCCACCAACCCTTCCGGTAACCCTTCGGCATACCGTTCTGGCGATCGAAACCCGGCAAAAAACGTCGCTAACCCGGCAAAAAACGTCGCTAACCCGGCAAACCCTGCCGCCGATCAAGTAGTACATCAAGTAGAAGATCACGGTCTAGAGACAAAGACTTCCGCCGCGTCTGCCGCCGCGGCGGTCTGTCCCGTTCGTAACCCGACAATCGCGGACGTCTGCGCGGGGATCGTCGCCGTGGACGGCCTGAGCGAAAGCGACAAGGTCGTGGCCAGCCGGATCGCCGACGAGTTTGCAAAGGGCGCCAACCCCGCGACGATCGAGAAGAAGCTGAGGCGTTTCGCCGAGAGGGTCGGCATCCCGCGGCAGACGTTCCCCACATTCGTTTGGCTGATCGTCGCTGACCGCAATCGCGAGTTGGAGGCCACACTATGACGGCGGCGACAGGAACGCACCAAGACCCTAATTCTAGGAACTCACAGTTGTCCCGAAACCGGAAGAAGCCCGCTACCAGCACGCAAAACCCGGCAACGAGCTATCTGGCGCGCCAGGCGGTTTCGACGAGGATGACCCAGCGCTCGGCGCTCGCCAAGGTGGCTGCAATCCTGCTCGACCGGCTTGCGGATCCAGAGGTGTTCGAGTGGCACCGGTTGGTGTACGAGGACGTCGTCCGTCTCCGTGGTGAGCTGGTCGCCCGCTTCGCACCCGCGACGACGAATAGGATCCTCGCCGGCGTCAGGGGCTGCCTGAGGGAGGCATGGGCGTCTGGTTTGCTCGAGCCCGATGCCCGCGACCGGTTGATCTACGGCCTGGGGAACGTCCGCGGAGGAGGCCTGCAGGCTGGGCGCGTGCTCGAGCGCCGCGAGGTCGACGCGCTGCTCCACGCCTGCGCCGCCGACGTCACGCCGGCCGGGGTGCGCGACGCGGCCGTCGTCGCCCTGCTCGTCGGCGCCGGACTGCGCCGCGCCGAGGTGGCCGGCCTCGACCTGGCGGATCTCGACGTCGCCGGCGCCACGGTGAAGGTGATCGGCAAGGGATCCAGGGCGCGGCTTGTCCCCTTGGCGGGGCCGGTGATGGCGCGCATCGACGCCTGGGTCGGAGAGCGCGGTCACCGACAGGGTGCGCTCTTCCCACCCGTCCGCGTGGGCAAGGTCCGCAAGGGGCGGATCGGCGCCTCGGCGGTTTGGCGCGTGGTCGCCCGGCGTGCGAAGGCGGCGGGGCTGGCCAAAACCGCGCCGCACGACCTGCGCCGGACGGCGGCGACGGAGATGCTCGGACGCGGCGCGGACCTCGCCGTCGTGCAACGGATCCTCGGCCACGAGAGCGTGACGACGACGACGAGGTACGACCGCCGCGGCGTCGCGGCGGCCAGGAAGGCCGTCGAGCTGATTGAACTTGGAGGGGGTGACGCATGAAGAGGAAGCGAACCAGGAAGGAACCTACCGAACTCGACCGCCAGGTCAGCCGGCTGTTGGGCGAGAGAGTGAGCGTCCGAATGCGCGGCCAGCGGTCTGGTCACTCGCGATCGCTCTCCGGGCTCTGCATCGCCGTCGACGGCCACCAGCTGTTTGAACCCGATCCGGCCGCACACGTCATCGTGGTCGAGCTCCGGTTCGTCGAGGATCCGCCACCCCCGCCGCCGCAGTCGGAAGCCGAATTGGAGCTGTTGCGTGAAGCGGCGAGCCACATCAAGTGCCCGCTGCCCCCGGGCGCCGAACCGAGGAAGAAGTGAAGGCAGAGTTCGTGGTGACGCCGTGACCGCATCCTGTCCGTGTGCGGCCTGCGAGGCCCGGCACCGCCGGCAGGTCGACGCGGCCCGGCGCGCCCGGGAGGCCCGAGCGGCGGTCCTCGAGGTGGAGCGGCGGCGGATCGTCGAGGCGGTGGAGACGCTCTGGCGTGGCCGGCCGCGGCTTCGTGCCAACCTCTCACTGACAGCCCGACGGGTGACCTGGGAGCTTGGGCTCGCCCCCGCCCGCGAGCGGACCGTGCGACGGTTGGCCGCGTTGATCCGAAGTGGCCAACCGGCCCCGAAAACCGACCCATGCTTGATACAGGGGGTGACGGCATGAGCGGCAAGGTGAAGCAAAACGCGGTGGTGGACGTGGCCGGGTTGCTCGGCGCCGACGTCGAGCTCCGGTGTGCCGGCGGACAGATTTTCCGCGGCGCGCTCAAGAGCGTGGGACGGGACTACCTCGCGCTCGAGCGCGCAACCACGGGGCGCACAACCCTGGTCACCAAGGCGAACGTGGTGGCAATCGTCGACGAGCGCGCCCCTGGGTTGGCACTCGCGGGCCGCCGCGCCGCAGAGGCAGCGCTCGATCGCGCCGAGGGCGAGTGACGTGGGCGGCAGCTTTACTTCGCGGCCCCTGTGGCGGCTCGCCGCCCGTCGCGGATGGCGTCGCGAGGTCCGCAAGGTGCTCGCGCTCGCAGAACTCGATCGAGCGCACCGCGAACGGTTCGGCAGGCGCGTCGACAGCCGCGTGATGGTCGCGCGCGCCTCTCGCGAAGACGGAGGTCTCCTGTGATCCTCGACCCCAACGTGATCGGCCCGTTCCTGGAGCAGGCCCGCGTAGCGCTGCAGGTGGATGTCGACGGCATCTGCCCCCTCTGTCTCACGGGAACATTCGGGCCTTCGATGGCCGGTCTCGGGCCGCGCGTCGTCTACCGGGTCCGCGTCTGCCCGACCTGCGGGACGGTCCTCCGTCACGGCGACGTGCCCGACATCGCCAGACCGTTTCACCCCAGAGTCGTGAACTGATTCCGGAGGTTGCGATGAGACGAGACCTACATCACGACGGCGCCTTCTACCGCAACGGGATCAGCCTCGGCGAGCGCGCCATGGTCGACGAGACCACCGACGGCCGGTGTCCGTGCTGTCAGCACGAGGTTCCGCGCCGAATCAAGGGCACGGTCCGCTGCCCATGCGGCGCGACGGTTCGGCTGCAGGGGCGGACGAAGGCCGAGGTTCTCCGTGACCGCGTCAAGGCCCTCGGCGGGGCGGCGTCATGAGCTCGCCTGCTCGCCCTCTTGCCCCGGTTCGCCCCTCGTCGCGCTGGCTAGCCGCGGACGCGTTCCTGGCGGCCGTGCGGGCCGGGACGGTGCCGGCCGGCGCGGGGCTCGCGCTGATCGCCGCGGCTGACGCGGCGAACGACCGGTTGATCGACTTCACTGCCGGATCCGCCTCGGCCAACCGCAACGGCTGGCGAATCGACCTGGCCGGCCTGGACCTCGCGACGTACCGCCGAAACCCGGTCGTGCTCTGGGCCCATGACGACACGTCACTCCCGCTCGGCCGCGCGGTGCGCGTCGTGGTGGAAGGCGACCGGATCCGGGCCCGGGTGGAGTTCACGCCGGCCGGCGCACTCTCATTCAACGACAAGGTCGTCGACCTGCTCAAGGGCGGGTTCTTGAGCGGCATGTCGGTCGGGCTCATCCCCCTCGATTGGGAGTACCAGGACGCGAAACCGGACGGTCAGGTTCTGGTGTTCACGCGGTCGCAGCTCGTCGAGTTGTCCGTCGTGCCGATCCCGGCCGACGCGGGCGCGCTCGCCGACCAGGCGACAGCATGCCTGAGCCCGCACGACGCGATCGAGATCGCCCGCCGTCGCGTCGCGCTCCTCGAGCTCGGCGTGGCTGGCCACAGCGCCGAGATCGCCGTCATCGTCGCCAGGCGCGCGGTGCTCCGGGATCCCCACCTCACCCCGGAGGATCGCCGCCGGTTTCGGGGCCAGATCGCACAGATCGAGCGCCGGCGCCGCATCGCCGACCTCACCGCGCCATGAACGGCTGCACGAACGAAGGGAACGAACATGCCCGTGAAGATTCTGACCGCGTCCAAGGTGGAAGTGCTTGCCGTCAACGTCCCGTCCCTCAAGCGCCCCGGCGACGATCCGGCCGTCGTCAAGGTGCGCGGCCAGGTCGAACGCCTGCGCGACGAGGTGGTGCAGTTGCAGGAGCACCAGCGCATCGTGCACCCCGCGATCGTCACCGCGCAGGCTGAGCTCACGAGGGCCGTTTCCCTCGGCGATGCGGCGCTGCGGAGGAAGGCGCTCGAGGCGATCGACGAGTCCACGGGTATCAACACCAGACTCGCCGCCCGCACGCCCGTGCTCGCGAAGGCGATGGTCCTCGCGGAAGACGAGCTCTCTCGGGCGCTCACCGCCGCGGCGCACGAGTGCGAGGAGGAGTGGGACGAGGCGCGCCGCCGCCTCGATGCGAACCTCGAGGAGCTGCGAAGCGCGGAGAGGGCCTGCCGCCAGGCGATCGGCGAACTCGAGCGGGAACGGCTCATCGCGTTCTCCATGCCGAAGGCGGCGAGCGGCGTTGTGGTGCTCAAGGTGTTGAGGACGATCCACCACGGCAGCACGCTCATCAACCCCGGCGAGACCGCGGGGTTTCCGATCGGGAGGGCCGAAGAGTTGGTCAAGGACGGCTTCGCGATGTACGCCGACGAAGCCCGTGCCAGGGCCGCACTCGCACTCGCGGCCGGGGCGTGACGTGATCGGATCCCGGCGGCGAGGCGGCGCAGCAGCGCGCGGACACGATCCGCGGGGGCGGGCCGTGCCCTGCCCCGCCGCCGCCGGGTGCCTCAATGATGGGGCAGGGGGGGTGCAAAAGTCCGGGATGCAGAGGGGGGTGAAGCGGCGCTTGGCCCAAACGCACACTCACGATGAAGTGGAAAATGGCCCGAAAAGGGTGAAAACGCCAAAAGGCTTTCGACACAGCCCTACCCCTGAACCCCTTAACACGAAGGAGCGAAAGGGCTCGGCCTGTGGCGAAAGCTTTCGCAACACCTGCGGTTCTAGGCCGCCCGACGTTCCGAAACGTTTCGGAACGTTTCGAAACGCCCGGTGCGGGTGCGGCGAAACGTTTCGCCACACCGCGGGTTCCGGGACGGCCGACGTTCTGAAGGTGGGGAACCCATGATGACCGTCACCGTCGTCGGGCTCGCGGAAGCCAAGGCGCGGCTGCTCGCGATGTCCGCCGCCTCGAACCAACGGGTTCTGCAGATGAGCCTGGAGCGGCGGGGTCGGGTCGTCAAGGACATGATCGCCGCGAAGGCCCCGGTCGGGAAGGCTCCACGGGATCCGCATCCCGGGCGCCTGCGCGCCGGCGTCGTCCTGAACTACCTGCGCGGCGGCGTCGGCTACTGCAAGTTCGTCGTCACGGTCACCAGGCTCGCCTACTACGGCGTGTTCCAGGAACTCGGGCTCGGCGGCAAGGTCTCGGCCAGGACGGCGAAGCGGTACGCGCAGTACGAGTTCTCGAAGGGCGTCCAGGCCGGGCTGCGCCAACGTGGCATCACGCCAGAGGAGATCATCGCGGCGAAGCTCAACCGGACGCCGATTCCCGGCCTTTCGCGGCGGGAACTCCGGCGGCAGTACACGCTGGCCAAGGGGCGCCGCCTGCAGGGCGGGGGGCGCCGCCGGAGCATGGCCGCACAGCCGTTCTTCCGCCCGGTCCGCGACTTCGTCCGCAACTGGTTCATCACAAGCGTGTTCAACGACGTGTGGACCGCCATCGCGGCGGAGGAAGCGAGAACGGGCAAGAAATGACCCCCGACGAGGTCAAGTCGATCAAGTACTTCACGGCGCAAACGGCGGACGCCGCTCAGGTGATCGACGCCCTCGGCGTCGTCGTGGCCCGATTCGAGCCCGGCCAGCTGTCCACTGAGGAACGGGCGGTCCTTGAGGCGGTCACAACGACCCTCGAGGGGTTCGAGCGCGCCCTCGCGGTCATGCGCGCCGGCTTCGCCAGGCTCCTCCCGGATCCCGATCGCTTGCTGGAGAACTGACCTATGGCCGGTGTCAACGCGGGCTCGATCAACCTCTACCTCGGTGCGGAGACGGCGGCGTTCCAGGCGGGCATGAAGCGCGTCACCACCGATCTGAACACGCTCGGCGGGACGTACGACCAGTTCAGCACCCGCGGCGCGCGGTCCGTCTTGACGATGGCGAACACAATGACCTCGTTCACGACGATCTCCAAGATGAGCGGAGCCTCCATCGCCGC
Source organism: Acidobacteriota bacterium (assembly GCA_004298115.1). GTDB lineage: Bacteria > Acidobacteriota > Thermoanaerobaculia > Thermoanaerobaculales > Thermoanaerobaculaceae > RBG-13-68-16. The sequence continues at coordinate 5,834 of SCRJ01000014.1, read as the reverse complement.
CAACCTGAACCTCCTGTCCTTCGAATTTGGACACATGGCCGACCAGCTCCAAAACGCCGCCGGGTCCGGCAAGGCCGCGCTGGAATCGCTCGGCAAGATGGCGATGACGACGTCGCTGGTGGTTGGCGCCGCGTTCGCCGGTTGGCAGGCGGGCCGGGCCATCTCGGACATCACGGGTCTCACCGACGCGGTGCGGAACGCCAAGAAGCCGAACGAGGAGTTTGCCGCCTCGCTGGTCGCCGTTCAGCAGGCGCAAGATACCCTCGCGCTCTCGACGGACGCCACTGTGAACATGTACGGCATCCTCCCGCAGGCTCTCGCGCTCACGGGGATGGGGTTCGCCGAGTACAAGGCGTCCGTGCTCCGGGTGGCTGCGAGCCTCGGCGTGCTCGTTCCGGAGGAGATCAGGAACGCCGCGGCCAACAGGGACGGAGCGCTCGCCGTCATCGAGTTCAGCGACAAGATCCACGCCGCCGACAAGGCGGCCGTCGAGTACCTCGGACCCTTGAAGTCCATCTCCGAAGAGCTCTACAAATCGGCCGTCGCGCACGACACCTTGACGAAGAGCTTCACCGCGGCGTCGATCGAGGCGGGCGCCGAGACCATCGTGATGAACCACCGCAACCAGGTGCTGAAGGATGCCTTCGGGATCATCACGAACCACCTCGCGACTGAGAAAGAGTGGAACGCCCTGCTCAATGGCGAGGCCGTGTCCCACCTCGAGGCGGCCGCCGCGGCAGTCGTCCACGCTGAAGCCGAAGCGAAGTACATCGACGCGCTGCTCAAGTCGAACAACTTGATGAAGGATCCCGACCCGGCCGCCTCGATCGCCGCGCGCACCGAGGAGATGCGGCTGCTCGGCGGTGCCGGCGCCGACGCCGGCAAGCTGCTCAAGAGCGACCTGGCGAAGGGCTTCGTGGCGGCCGAGGAGGCGGCGCTCAACTCGGGAAAGAAGATGAGCGACGCCACCATTCAGCTCGCCAACGCGATCAAGGATAACGACGTCTACGCCGTACAAATGTGGATGAACAAGTGGGGTGAGGTCCCGAAGAGCGTCGACGACGCGGTGGCGGAGGCAACGCCCCACATCACGGAGTTTCAACAGAAACTCGTCACGGACATGACCCAACCGTTTGGCGCGGGCCTGAAGGCATTCCGCGAGTTCTGCGCCGAGATCGGCAGCACGAAGGTCCAGGTCAACTTGGACGTGAACGTTGGCGACCTGGCCGGGGCGATCCGCAGAGCGATCGCGGACGCGACCCGCGGTGCGGTCCCCGACACCAGCGGCCACAACCGGTGACGTCACCGGAGGCAATCCGGCCGCCCAACGGCGGCCTCAAGGGAGGCAACGTGGAACCCAAGAGCAGGGAAGAAATCCTCGCCTCGACTCTCGCGTATGAGGACATTGTCGTCCCGGCGTGGGGTCGCACCGTCCGAGTGCGCGAGATGTCGCTCCTCGAGCGCTCCTCATTCGAGATCGCCGTCTACAACGGCCGCGCCAACGGCATCCGCTTGCGCTCGGAGCTGTTGGTGCGCGTCTGCACCGACCCAGCCACCGGCGAGCGGCTCTTCCTCGACGATGACACCGAGGCGCTCGGTGCCACCGGTGCGAAGGCCGTGCAGGTGTTGTTCGCGCCGGCGCTGCGGCTCTCGGGCCTGACGGAGGAGGAGGCCGAGGAGTTGGGAAAAGGGTGAGGGGTCGCCAGTGGTTCTACCACTTCCTCGCCGAGCGCCTGGGGAAGTCGGTGCACGAGCTCAAGGGCAGCATGGGAAGCCGCGAGTTCGAGTCGTGGAAGGCGTACTTCACCTGCCTCGCCGACGGGCTCGGATGCACCATAGGAGAACTGCCGGCATCCTCGCCCCACGTCACTGACGCCGAGGATCGCGACGCGCGTGAGCTCATGAAGCGCTTCACCCAGGTCGATCCGACCGACGGCGACAGGCTCTACGAGTCGCTCAGGTCGATGTACCCCGGCGGTTGACGAGCGGCCCGCAACCGCGGCTCCCGCGCCCCCGGCCGGTGGTCTCAGGCGCCTCGGCCGTCCGTGACCTACCGGGTTTCAGGATGCAACCTGTACCAGGCCTCGAGTTCGTTCTTTTCGCAGTAATCCTGCATGTTGGGTTTGGTAGGCCACCGGTCGGCACAATAGGCCCGGAGCTTCCCAAATTCCTCGGGTGGTACGCCCCGGGGCGTGCGGATCGCGATCGCCTGGAGGGCCTTGACGCAGTCAATCTGGTCCTCAAAGCTCTCCGGGTACAAATTGGCACACCGCTCTTTGGCGGTGATCATGTCGAACGTGGTGGGAGGAGTCGAGGGCTCGGCTGCTGGCGCGCCCAAGGCCGGGTCTCGGCTCGGGATGTTCGCCTGGGTTATCCGGCCGCCCTGCAGGCCTTCGCGGTGCAGTTTGATCCTGGCAGCGACCCCGGCCAACGAGTTGGGCGGAACCGTCGGGGTCGGTTCGGCCGAAAGGTCCCCGGCGGTGTGCGGCCGGAGTTGGAGCGGGATCTTGCCGCCGTAAGTCTCGCTCGGCACCCCAGCCTGGGGGGATGGGGTTGTCGTCGGGCTCACCGTTGGCGATGGTGTCGGCGTGGCTGTGGCCACCGCTGCGAGGATCAAGCTTGCGATCATGTGGACCTCCGCTTCAAAGTGTGCTCTCTTCGAGCGATCATACACCCGGCCTGCTTGATCGTTTGGCCTCGCACTTATTGAACGCTGCCCGCACCTGGGCTTGACATTCATGCGACATGCGCTACGATTGACGCATGACACGCGGAAGGTTACTCCAAGCACTCGAGGCCGAGCGCCTCACACCAGCGCGCACGCGGATGATCTCGGTGCGCTTCACGGAAGATGAGCTGGCCCGCCTGCAGGCCGCCGCGGCGGCCCAGCACGTCCCCGCGGCGTCGTTGGCGCGGGTGCTCATCATGAACGGGCTCGCCGAGCTCGGGACAGAGAAAGGGGCGAAGCCAAGACGGTGAGGTCGCGGGATGTGAACGGGACACAGGGGGCAATATGAACGGGACACAGGGAGGGCAAATGAACGGGAGCGGGAAGGGAAGGGCGTGGTTCGCTATGAGGCTGCTCCAAGAGGCAGCGGAGAAGAACTTGAGCGACGACGAGGCAATGAACCTTTTCTTTGGCAACCGCACGGCGGTTCGCCAGCTCGTCCTCGAGCAGTTCCGGATTTTCCGCGTGGGCTTCGAACTCGCGGGCCGTCCCCAGGGCGTTGGCCTCAACGAACTGGCACAGGTCGCTGATTGTTCGCTGGAGGCCGCGGCGGTAGTTCTCGAGGGGGCGGCATCCGAGGGAGTCCTCACGGCCCCCGGTGGTGGCACCTCGGCAATCGGTTACCGGATCCCCGGTCCGGATGGCTCCTGAGGCCATAGAAGCGCCCGCCCCGGGAACCTGCAGGGAGTCCGGGGCGGGCAAGAGCAGCGCGCGAGCTGTGAGGCAGGCGGCGCTCCGACCTATTCTAGCGCCGCGGGAACGAGGGAACCATGGCAACCGCACCCGAACACCTTCCGGCGGTCCGCGTGATGCTGGTGAGCGAGCCGAGCCCGGCGCTGGCGAGATGGGCGTCGACCACTGAGGACTGCATCGCGATCGGCCGCGAGCTGATCGGGGATGCCGACCGCGAACACCTCATCGCGCTGCTGGTCGACGGGCGCCTGAGGATGGTGGCAGTGCATACCGTGGGGATCGGCGGGCGCGCCTCGGCGCCTTGCGACGTCGCGGGGTTGTTCCGCGCGGCGATGCTGGCGGCCGCGGCGGGGTTCGTCCTGGTGCACAATCACCCCTCGGGCGCGCCCGCGTTCTCGGACGATGATCGGGACTTGTGGGCAAGGGTCTCGGAAGCGGGCGAGCTGCTCGGCGTCAAGGCGCTGGACTGCATCGTCGTGACGCCCGGCCGGGGCCCGGCGTTGAGCATGGCCAACGCCGGCGCCGTGTTCGGTGATCGCCAGCGCGGCCCGAGACCGGCATCCCCGCAGGATGCGGTGGAGCGAGAGTTTCGCCGGCGGATCCGCCAGCGCACGGAGGCGGAGCGTGCCGCGTTCGTCGCTGCCGTCACCAGCGGCGCCGCCCCCGGCGACTTGGCGTACCAGGACGGGCCCCGCGGATCCGCGCTCACCTTCCGGGGGCTCACGCGGTTGTTCTGCTCGGCCGGGCTCCCGCTGCCGGAGCCGGCCCGGCTGGCGCTCACGCTGCCGGCGGGCGCGACATTTGCCAGCGCGGCGCGGCACCTGTTGAAGCGGTGGAAGACGGAGGGATTGAACCATGAGCCTCGAGACGGCGGTTCTCCTCAAGCTTGACGAGGTCCTCGTGCGCATGGGGCGCCTCGAGGCGCTCCTGAACGCGACCAGGCCGGTCCCCTGGCCCGTCAGATTGACGACGCAACAGGCGGTCGCCTACGTGCAACAGGCGTACGGCCGCCCGCGGTTCGGGTCGCGCAGTCTGCGCCAGTGGCGCGCCCAGGGCCGTTTGACTCGGTTCACGCCATGCCGGTGGGACCGCGCCGAGGTCGACCGGATCATGAGCGGCGCTCCGGTGTCCAGCGAGAGGCGCGGCCGCCGGCGACCCCCACCGACCGAGTCGACCTGAACCGTTCTATCATGGGGCGAAATTGGAGGGACGCAATGTGGATTCTCTGGGCACTACTTGGCGCCTTGATCGGCGCCGCGGCGGCGCAGAGGAAGGGGTTCAGCACGCTCGGCGGGGTGATCGGTGGGGCGCTGCTCGGCCCGTTCGCGGTCCTGTTGTTCCTCGTGGACGGGATCGTCTCCAAGTCGGAGAAGCGCGTGAAGTGCCCACACTGCGCTGAGTGGATCCGGCCGGAGGCAAAGGTCTGCCCGCACTGCCAACGAGACATACATCCCGCCGCGTAGCCGGGCCGAGAGTTGCCCGCCTCGAGGCCGTCGGCGACCCGTCCCACCTGAGCCAGCCTGAACCGTCCTATGATGGGGCGATACCCGGAGGCCATGTGGAACGGTTGCTCAACGACCTGCCGATGCTGCTCGGCGTCCTCTTGGCTGTGCTCCTGTGGTTCGCCGTCGTGTTCGCGATCCTCAGGATGGACACGACCACGCGCGCGATGCTGGCGGAGCTGCAGAAAATCAACGCCGCGCTCTTTCTCGCGCACGACCTGGTCGAGGGGCCGCCGGTGAAGGGCAAGCCGCGCATCGTGCGAGCGGCGGAGCACCGTCCCGGGACCTGAGTCGAATTTCCGGCGCCGCAGGTTTCGAGGGCGTACCCTGCAGATGTCTGATCCGGCAGGGGGCAAATTGGGGGCAAAACTGGCGGTGCGACGTATTCTCGTTTCGTAAGTGCTTGATCCTATGTGGGCCGTGTGGGGATCGAACCCACGACCGACGGGTTAAAAGCCCGCTGCTCTGCCAGCTGAGCTAACGGCCCGGAGCGAGGGTAGCGGCGGGTGCCGGGATCGTCAAGGCGAACTCGAAACGCGGCTCCACTGGCGCCAGCGCGGAGCCGGCGTGGCCTGTGGTGCGGAAGACCGTCATCAGCGAGCGACCGCAGGCGGCGTCGAGGTGATTGCGGGTGCCCTCGTGCTCCAATCCGGAACGGCCGATCGCCCCCCTTGCATGAGCTTGAGACAAGGATTAGTATTCAGCAAGAAATCCCAAAAGGGGGCGCCAATGGGGGGACAACGGTTCCACGGTTCGAATGTCTGGGCCGTCCGGGCAGGCGTGCTGTCGATCCTCGCGATCCTGCTGGTGAGCGCGCGATCGGCGCTCGGCGATGGCGTCGAGCTCCTCCTCCATGCGGGCGGTGTACGACTCGTTGATGAGGTCGCCGAACGAGACCTGCAGCAGCCGGC
>SCRJ01000013.1 GCA_004298115.1 Acidobacteriota bacterium | reverse complement strand
ACTTTTCCAGCATCAACGTCACCACCCCTCCGCAGTTCGTGGCGATCTCCAGCGTGCGGCTCGAGTCGCGACCCGCCAGCATCTCGGCCGCATTGGCGAGCGCCGCGGCCTCGACCTCGCCGCCGCCGACCGTACCGCGGCGCAGGCCGCGGGCCGAGACCAGCAGACGCGTCCCCGTCTTGCGCGGCGCCGAACCCGTCACGCCCGCAACCGTGGCGAGGACGCAGGTGTCGCCCTCGTCAACGGCCTGGAGCAACCGTCTCAGAACGTACATGCTCGTGTTCCTCCTCCGCGACCCAGGCGAACGGGTGGGCGTCGCCGAGCGCCGCGACGATCGCCGGCGGGACGAGCGGCAGGGCGTCGAGCTCGACGCCGAGCGCCGCGACCACCGCGTTGCGCACCGCGGCCGCCGCCGGGATCAGCGCCGGCTCGCCGACGCCCTTGGCGCCGAAGGGCCCGCCCGCGCCGTCGCTCTCCACGATCGCGATGTTGACCTTGGGTGCGTCGGCAAAGGTCGGGATCAGGTAGTCGGTGAACGACGGGTTGACGAGGCGGCCGTGGTCGAGCGCCAGCCGCTCGGTCGTGCCCCACCCGACGCCCTGCACGACGCCTCCCTGGATCTGGCCTTCGAGAGCGTCGCGATGGATGACCCGGCCGACATCGTGGGCGGCGGAAACCTCCTCCACGCGCACGACGCCCAGATCGCGGTCCACGGCCACCCTGGCGACGTGGCAGGCGACCGCGTAGAACTCGTACGGCTCGCCCTCGCCGGTGGCGGCGTCGAACCGGCGCGGCCGGCTACGGTACCAGCCGGTGGCGATCGCCTCGATCCGGCGTGCGGCCAGTTCGGCGGCGACCTGGGCGATCGTAACGCTACGGTCCGGCTCGCCGGCCACCCGGGCGCGGCCGGCCGCCAACTCGACCTGCTCGCGGCGGCAGCCGAGCAGCTCCGCCGCGACCGGGTCGAGCCGGGTGCGGAGGCGCCGCACGGCGTCGAGGATCGCCATCCCCGAGGCGTGCGCCCCGCGCGAGGCCACCGTCGGGCCGGAGTCCGCGACGGTCGTGGTGTCGGGCTGCCAAACCTGTACCGCGGTCGGGTCGACGCCGAGCGCCTGCGCCGCGATCGTCTGGCAGGCGACGAGGTTGCCCTGGCCGATCTCGGTGAGGCCGACGCGCACGACCACCGAGCCGTCGGCCTGCAGGATCACGACTGCCGAGGAGCGGTCGAGGCGCTGACCGCCGTGGTGGAGGTTGCAGCCGTACAGCGCGAGGGCGATCCCCATCCCCTCTCGCGTCGCGGTGTCGGCCGCCCGCGGCCGGGCGTGGAACTCGTCCCAACCGGCGAGCGTCGCGGCGCGGTCCAGGCACTCGCGCGCCAGCACCGGCCGCCGCAGCAGCTGGCCGGTGCAGATCCGCCGGCGGTGGTCGTCGAGCAGGTTGCGGCGGCGGAACTCGAGCGGGTCGAGACCGACCGCGCGTGCCAGCCGGTCGATCGTGGCCTCGGCCGCCCACGTCACCTGCGGCGCGCCGAAGCCGCGGAACGCCCCGCCGAACAGGTTGTTCGTGTAGGCGATGCGGGTCCTCACGTGCACGTTCGGGACGTCGTACGGGCCGATCGCCGAGACGTTGGCGCGCTCGGCCACGACGGTCGAGATGCCGACGTACGCCCCCGCGTCGAGGACGGCGTCGACCTCGGCGAAGCGGAGGCGGCCGTTGCGGTCGGCCCCCCAGCGGTGGCGGACGACCATCGCGTGGCGTTTGGTCGAGACCTGCATGTCCAGCTCGCGGGGGAGGACGAAGCGCACCGGCCGGCCGGTGGCGAAGGCGAGGACCGCGGCGCATGCCGCCGGCTCGGAGGGGTAGTCCTCCTTGCCGCCGAACCCCCCGCCCGTGGGCGCCTGCTCGACGCGCACCGCGGCGAGCGGCAGCCCGAGGACCCGCGCCACCGCCTGCTGCACGTAGAACGGGCACTGGCACGACGCGATGATCGTGATGCGGCTGCGGCCCTCGGGGATCGCGAGGCAGCCCTGCGGCTCGAGGTAGGCGTGCTCCTGGCCGCCCACGTGGTAGAGCGCCTCCACGACCACGTCGGCGCTCCTCCGCCCGGCGTCTCCGCGCGCCACCTGGAACGTCCTGACGAGGTTGCCGCCGTCGTGGACGAGGGGAGCGCCGGGGACGAGCGCGGCCACCGGGTCGTGCACCGCCGGCAGCGGCTCGAGCGTGGCCTCCACCAGGCGAGCGGCCCGCCACGCCGCCTCCGGTGTGCGCGCCGCGACGAGCGCGAGGCGGTCGCCGACCATCCGGACCCGATCGGCGGCGAGCAGCGGCTGATCGGGGAAGATGACGCCGACGAGGTTGGCCCCGGGGAGCGCCGCCGCCGTCACGACCGCTTCGACGCCGTCGACGGCGCGGGCCGCGGCGGTGTCGAGGGCGAGGACGCGGGCGGAAGCGATCGGGGCGACGGCGACCCCCGCGTGCAACATGCCGGGGAGCGACAGGTCGCCGACGTAGCGGGTGGAGCCGGCGACCTTGGCGCGCGCGTCCGGGCGCTCGTGCCGCCCGCCCAAAGGACCGTGGTCCGTGGTCCGTGGTCCGGGGTCCGAACCCCTGGTGCGGTGACGCGGCTCGGCGTCAGGCCGGGGCATCGGCCGCCTCCTTCGCCGCCGCGTCGTCGAGCGCCTCGACGACCTTGGCGTAGCCGGTGCACCGGCAGAGGTTGCCGGCGAGCAGGCGGGCGTGGTCGGCGGCGTCGCCGCCGCGCGCGAGCACCGCGGCGCCGGTGACCGCGATCCCCGGCGTGCAGAAGCCGCACTGCACGCCGCCGTGGGTCACCAGGGTCTCCTGGAACGGGTGGAGGGCGCCGGCGCGGCCGAGCCCTTCGACGGTCACGACCTCGTGGCCGTCGGCGGAGGCCGCGAGCACGAGGCAGGACGCGACCGGAGCGCCGTCGAGCAGCACCGTGCACGCGCCGCACTCGCCGGCGCCGCACCCCTCCTTGGCGCCGACCAGGCCGGCGTCGTCGCGCACCAGGTCGAGCAGGCGACGCCCCGGCGCCGTCTCGAAGCTGCGGCGCTCGCCGTTGAGCGTCAGTGTGATCGTGATCCGGTCAGCCACGCGCGGCCTCCTGCAGGAAGCGGTCGAGCAGGACCGCGGCCGCGATCCGCCGATAGCGCGCGGGGGCGCGGACGTCGTCGATCGGTGCGATGTCGTCTTGCACGGCGCGCGCCGCGTCGCGCCGCGCCGCGGCGTCGGGGCGCCGTCCGGCGAGCGCGCGCTCGGCGGTGAGGGCGCGAACCGGAACGGGGGCCACCGAACCGAACGCGAGGCGCACGAGCGCGAACGTTCCGTCGGGCCGGATGACCGCCCGGCCGGCGAGGCTCACCACCGAGATCACCTGCTCGCGGCGCGGGCCGACCTTGGTGAAGCGCTCGACGACGCGTTCCCCGGGCGCCGGCTCGTCGAGGGGGAGGCGCACGGACGTGACGAGCTCGCCGGGCGTCAACGCGGTGCGGCCCGGCCCGAGGAAGAGATCCGCGACCCGGAGCCGGCGGGTCCCCGCCGCCGAGGCGATCGTGACGCTCGCCTCGGCGATCAGGAGCGGCGGGGCCGTGTCGGCGGCCGGGGAGCCGTTGGCGAGGTTGCCGCCGAGCGTGGCGCGGCACTGGATCGGCCATGCGCCGACCTGGCGCGCGGCACTGGCAAGCGCGGGGAACGACCGCTTGATCTCGGCGCTGGCCGCGATGGCGTCCATCGTCGTGGCGGCGCCGACCTCGATCGCGTCGCGGGTCCGCCGGATGCCGGCAAGACCCAGGCGGCCGAGGTCGACCAGGCGGCCGGCGCGGCGGCGCCCATCGCGCAGCTGCACCATCAGGTCGGTGCCGCCGGCGATCGGACGCGCGTCCTCCCGCTCGGCCAGCGCCGCGAGCGCCTCCGCGATCGTGGCGGGGCGGATCACCTCCTGAACTGGAACGTCCATTCCCGGCGGACCTCCTCACGGCGGGCAGCGGCTGCCCAGACGGCGAGCGTCTCGAACGCCATAGTAGGCTGCGGCCCGCCGGTTTCCAAGGCGGCGACCGGCCGGCAGGCTCCCGAGCGACGGGGAGGCGGGGTAGGCTTGGGGGGACCCGCGGCCGGCGGGGGGAGGGACCCGTGAAGCGGAGTGTTGCGGTGACGGTGGTGTTGCTGGCGGCGGCCGCCGCGGCTGCGGCCCAGAGTTTGCGGCGGACCCCGGTGGTGCAGGTGGTCGAGCGGGTCCGCCCGGCGGTGGTCAACCTGACCGCCCGGCAGGTGGTGACGGTCCGGCCCCGGTCGCTGTTCGGCGACCTCTTTCCGGAGTTCGGCGCGGCGGGCCCGCAGGCCTACACCACGCAGTCGCTCGGCAGCGGCGTCCTGATCTCGCCCGACGGGCTGATCGTCACCAACGAGCACGTCATCGAAGGTGCGGCGGAGATCAAGGTGGGTTTCTCCGACGGCAAGAGCGAGGAGGCCGAGGTGATCGGCTCCGACGCCGACTCCGACCTGGCGATCCTGAGGGTCGCGGCCAGGGGGCGGCCGTTCCTACCGCTGGCCGAGAAGGACGACTCGATGATCGGGGAGACGATGATCGCGATCGGCAACCCGCTCGGGCTCGGCAGCACGGTGACCGTCGGCGTGCTCTCCGCCCGCGACCGGACCGTGACCTCGCCGAACACCCACCGGGTCTACACGGACTTTCTCCAGACCGACGCCTCGATCAATCCGGGGAATTCCGGCGGCGGTCTGGTTGACCTCGACGGCCGTTTGATCGGGATCAACACCGCGATCATCGGCGACGCCCAGGGGATCGGTTTCGCGATCCCGGCCAAGCGCGTACGCCGGGTCGTCGACGACCTGCTGCGCTACGGCCACGTGCAGGCGGCCTGGTTGGGCATGTTCGTCGCCAACCGCGACGAGCGCCGGCGGGGACGGCAGGGGGAGGCTGCGGGCGTCGAGGTCGTCGATGTCTTTCCCGGTTCGCCGGCGGCGGTGGCGGGGCTGCACCGCGGCGTGGTGGTGCTGGCCGGCAACGGCCGGCCGATCAGCGGGCGCGACGACTACACGACGCTGCTGGCCCAGCTCGCCCCCGGCGATCGCGTGACGTTCGAGATCGGCGGGCGCAACGCCTCGCGCACGGTGACGCTGCGGGCGGGCGAGCCGCCGGCGGACCTCGGCGAGCAGGTGCTCCTCCGCTTCGTCGGCGTCAGGCTCGCCGAGCGCGCGAGGAAGGTCGTCGTGAGCCGCGTCGTGGCCGGGAGCCGTGCCGACGATGCCGGTCTCGCGAACGGGGACGTCGTGCTGCAGGTGAACGGCGAGCGCGTCTCGAACATCGCCGAGATCAACCGCATCGTGGCGCGCGATCACACCCGCTCGTCGCTGCTGCTGGTGATCCAGCGCGGGGCGTTCGCCTACCAGTTGCCGTTCCCGATGTCATCCAACGCTCCGGGCTAGGCTATACTCTGCGGCGTGACGGAGCGCGCCGCCGGCGTCGTGACCGCGGTTTTCGGCCCCCTTGTCCGGGTGCAGGTCGGGGAGGATGCGCTGGTGTTGCCGTTTCGGCGCTCGCTGCACTGGGCCGAGGGGATCGCCGACCGTCGCCTGGTGGTCGGCGACCGGGTGGCGCTCGAGGGCCGGCCGCCCGATCTGGTGGTGAGCGGCGTCGAGGCTCGCCGTACGACGCTGACCCGCCGGTCGCCGGGCGAACGGCGGTCGCGCGTGATCGCGGCCAACGTCGATCAAGCGGTCGTCGTGATGGCGGCGGTCTCGCCGGAGCCGAACCCGCGCCTGCTCGACCGCTTCCTGGTGGCGTGTCACCACGCCGGCATCGAGCCGGTGATCTGCTTCAACAAGGTCGATCAGGGCACCGCCGGCATCGACGCCTGGATCGGCGACTACGTGGACGCGGGGTACGAGGTGCTGTTGGCGTCGGCCCGCACCGCCCGCGGCGTCGGCTGTCTCACCCGCCGGGTCGCGGGGCGGACGACCCTGTTCTGCGGCCCTTCCGGGGTGGGAAAATCCGCGCTCCTCAACGCGATCCATCCCGGCTACCGGTTGCGCGAAGGCTCGATCTCGGAGGCGACGGGCAAGGGCCGCCACACGACCAGCACGGCCCAACTCCTGCCGCTGCCCGGCGCCGGCTTCGTCGTCGACACCCCGGGCGTGCGCGAGTTCGGCTTCTGGGACCTGGCTCCCGCCGAACTGCAGGCGTACTTCCCGGAGATCGCCAGCGCGGCGGCCGGCTGCTCGTTCACGGACTGCACCCACGAGAGCGAGGCGAGCTGCGCCGTCCGCGACTCGGCGCAGGCCGGCAAGCTCTCGACGCGGCGCTACACCTCGTTCCTCAAGCTCCGCCAGGAACTCGAAGGCAGCGCCGAGCGCGCCTAGCCGGGCCCGGGTGTCAGGCCCGAACCGACGCGCTGCGGGGCCGCCCCCCCGCGCCAGAGGAACAGACCGTCGGCGTTGCCGTACGCCACGCCGCCCCCCGCGAGCGGCGTCACGCCGAGAGGGCCGTCGCGCAGCTCGAGCACCGGCGTGGCGGTGCGCTCCGGCAGCGCCACCCGCGCCAGGCCGGCGGGGCACGGCGCCGTCACTGCGGCGAGCAATCCGCCGGGGGTGGCGGCGAGCGCGCGGCAGCATGGGAGCGCGAACACGGCCGTGCGCACCTCGCCCTGTAGCGACGCCAGCGAGAGCGTTTCGCCGTTGCTGGCCACGACCAAGTCGCGATCGAGCCAGGCGATCCCTCCCCGGCCGTCGATGCCGAGCGACCGCACGCCGTGCTCCCCGATCACGACGACGTCCCCTCCGGGCCAGCGGGCGGTGACGGCGCCCGAGTTGTCGGGCGCGGGTGCGAGATGGCGGAACCCGCCCGGCGCCGCGAGGCGAGGCGCCGCATGGCCATCGAGAGGGAGACGCCACACCCCCTCGGCGTCGATGAACCAGAGCTCGCCGAGGGCGGGGCGTACGACCGGAAAGAGCAACCACCGCGGCCACAGCAGAAGTGGCGCCTCGTCGCCCGCGGGTCCACGCGCCACGACCTCGAAGCCGTCGTCGCGCGGGCGTGCGAAGACCAGGCCGCCCTCCTCGCCTTCGGGCCGGCAACCGGTGCGGACGGCCGGGAGTTCCCCCTGCGCCAGCCAGGCGCACAGCCCCGTTCCCCCGGTGGCGCGCAGCCGTGCCGCCGCCTCCAGGCGGAGAGAAAGGTGCGTCGTCGGGGGGATCTCGGTGAGGGCGAAGCCGCCGTGCGCCACGAGGCGCGCCAGGGCGTCGCGCGCCACCTCGTCGCGTTCGGCCCTCTCCTTCGCCTTGGGGAGGCCGGCTTCGAGGGGTTTGGCGAGCGCGCTACGCAACACCCGCGGCATCGGCGGGTACCCCTTGCCGCTGCCTTCCCGCCAGGCGACGAGGAGGTCGAACGGCCGCCGGCGCGCGCGGGCGGCGTCGCCGAACGCCTCGACGACGAGCGCCGCCGCCGCCCCGAGCCGCGGGCTGGCGCCCCCGGCGCTCGCGACGCGCGCGAGTCCGGCGCGCCGCTCGTGCCAGCGGGTCTCGGCGGTCAGCATCTGCCCTACCATCTCGTCCAGGGCCGCGGTTGCGTCCTTCAGCTCCAGCCAGTCGCGCACGGGCCGCAACGATGGCGGCAGGGCGGTCAGGGCGAACGAGCCGGCGTCGGCCACGGCCTCGGCCAGGGCGAGGAGCGGCTCGCTGCACCGCGGGTCGGGCGGGGCCGGCCGGATCGCCGCGGCCAGCACGGCGGACGCCAGCGCACCGACGATCTCCCGGGTCTCGGGGGGTCGGCTCTTGGGGATCATGACGAACGCGGCGTCGCCGTGGACGACCGCGGTCACGGCCCCGACCTCGCCGGCGGCGACCGTGACCGAGAGCGGCCCGAGCCGAGTCGCGTCCACGACGCCGCGAAGTTGAGACGCGAGTCCCGCGCCGAGGGCGCTCTCGTCCAGAGCGCCGGCCGGAGGCGTCGCGGCCGGCCACAACCCCGGGGAGGCCGTGAAGCACGCGGCGAGGTCGGGGTCGGCGATGGCGACCGCGGCGAACGGCGCCGGCGTCCAGGTGACGAGATGGCTGAAAGCGAGCGTCGGGGTTGATTGCCGGGCGGGTCCGCTGCCGTACACGACGGCGGCAACGAGCGAAGCGGCGAGGGTGGAGGCGAAAACGCTTTGTGGCACTTGACAAACTCGGAACATGATCCGAATAATAGCGTAGGCAGCGGACGACAAAGGAGGACGGGGAATGAATAAGTCAGAGATGGCCGTGAAACTCGCGAAGAAGGTCAACCTGACACACGCCGCGGCGGCGAATGTCGTGGACGTGATCTTCAACGCGCACAAGGGTATCGTCGCGGTCGAGCTGGACGCCGGGCGCAAGGTCACGCTCCCCGGCTTCGGCACCTTCGGGACGCGGAAGCGCGCGGCGCGGCAGGGTCGCAACCCGGCCACCGGCAAGGCGATCACCATTTCCGCCCGCAAGTACACCACGTTTAAGGCCGGCAAGACGCTCAAGGAAAAGCTAGCCAAGTAGGCCAACCACGGTGACGGTGAAGGAGGAACGATGAACAAGACCGAGTTGATCACGAAGCTCGCCAAGAAGACGGGTCTCACCCAGGCCAAGGCGGCCGAGGCCGTCGATGCGGTCTTCAACGCCAACAAAGGCCTCATCGCGGTGGAGCTGGGCGCCGGTCGCAAGGTCACGCTGCCCGGCTTCGGCGGCTTTTCCGTCCGCAAGCGCGCCGCGCGGGCGGGCCGCAACCCCGCTACCGGGGCGGCGATCAAGATCCCGTCCCGCTCCTACCCGGCGTTCAAGGTCGGCAAGACGCTCAAGGAGAAGGTGGCCAAGTAGGCCGCCGGTCGTCTGGTCCACCTCACGGGCGCGGGCAACCGCGCCCTTGACTTTTTCCGGCGTCGGGGGTAGGCGCCGCCGCCCCCCGAGCCGGCGCTGCGGCCGCCGTCGGTTCCCGCCGCCGCCGGCCCCCGCCACCCCGTGCTAAGCACAAGATATGGTGGCGGATCGCCCGGAACGGCCCAATATCTTGCGGTAGGCCCCTTGACAACCCCCCGACCGCACTCTAGATTCGATCTGCAAAGTTCAAGTAGTACTTGAACTCTATGGGAAGGGGGATCTGGGATGTCCGCGGAACCTTCGTCGCTTGCCGTCGCTGCCTCTCGCCGGCCGGGCGCCCAGGGCGTTTCGGTCCGGCGTTTGTTCACAAACGGGGAGCACCACCCCTTTGACCTGGTGCGTTGGGAGCGCCGGACGGCGCGGATTTCGGGCAGCGACGGCTCGGTCGTGTTCGAGCAGACCGACGTCGAGGTCCCCGAGTTCTGGTCGCAGACCGCGACCAACATCGTCGCTCAGAAGTATTTTCACGGCCGGCTGGGGACCCCCGACCGCGAGGGCTCGGTGCGGCAGTTGATCGCGCGGGTCGTCACCACGATCGTGGAGTGGGGCCACAGGGGCGGCTACTTCGCGGACGACGAATCGGAGCGCGCCTTCGAGCACGAGCTCTCTCACCTGCTGTTGCACCAGATGGTCGCGTTCAACTCACCGGTGTGGTTCAACGTCGGGATCGAACCCCGGCCGCAGTGCTCGGCGTGCTTCATCAACGCGGTGCGGGATTCGATGGACTCGATCCTCGACCTCGCGAAAACCGAGGGGATGCTGTTCAAGTACGGGTCGGGCACCGGGTCGAACCTGTCGGTGTTGCGCTCCTCGCAGGAGTCGTTGGCGGGGGGCGGGACCGCCTCGGGGCCGGTTTCCTTCATGCGCGGCTTCGACTCGTTTGCGGGCGTGATCAAGTCGGGAGGCAAGACGCGCCGCGCCGCGAAGATGGTGATCCTCAACATCGACCATCCCGACGTCGCGCACTTCATCCGCTGCAAGGCGGAGGAGGAGAAGAAGGCGCACGTCCTGATCTCGGCGGGGTACCCGGCGAACTTCGATCAGGAGGGCGGCGCCTACGATTCGATCCAGTACCAGAACGCGAACCACTCGGTGCGGGTGACCGAGGAGTTCATGCGCTCGGCGGAAGACGACGGCTGGTGGGAGACGAAGGCCGTCACGACCGGCGAGGTCGCGGGACGGTACCGCGCGCGCCAGCTCATGCACATGATGGCGGAGGCGGCCTGGGTGTGCGGCGACCCCGGCATCCAGTACGACACGACGATCAACCGCTGGCACACGTGCAAGAACACGGCCCGGATCAACGCCTCGAACCCCTGCTCGGAGTACATGTTCCTCGACGACACGGCGTGCAACCTCGCGTCGCTGAACCTGATGCGTTTTGTCGATGCGGCCGGCGTCTTCGCCACCGAGTCGTTCCGCCACGCGGTCGACGTGACGATCCTCGCGCAGGAGATCCTGGTCGACTTCAGCCACTACCCGACGCCGACGATCGCGGCGAACTCGCACGACTTCCGGCCGCTCGGTCTCGGATACGCCAACCTGGGCGCGCTCCTGATGTCCGAGGGTCTGCCCTACGACTCTCCGGAGGGACGGGCGTACGCCGGGGGCGTCACGGCGCTGATGAGCGGCGAGGCGTACCTCGCTTCCGCGCGCATCGCCGAGGGGATGGGACCGTTCCCCGGCTACGACGTCAACCGCGAGCCGATGCTCGAGGTGATCGCGATGCACCGCGACGCCGCGCACCGGATCCCGACGCGCGGCGTCGCGTCCGACCTGCGGCAAGCGGCGGTCGCGGCGTGGGACTCGGCTCTGGAGTGCGGCACGGCTTCGGGCTTCCGCAACGCACAGGTGACGGTGCTGGCGCCCACCGGCACGATCGGCTTCATGATGGACTGCGACACCACCGGCGTCGAGCCCGACCTCGCCCTCGTCAAGGTCAAGCGCCTCGTCGGCGGGGGCACCATCAAGATCGTCAACCAGACGGTGCCGCGCGCGCTCGCCAAGCTCGGGTACGACGAGCCCACCCGCACCGAGATCCTGCGCCACCTCGAGGCGACGGGCTCCATCGAGGGCGCCCGGGGTCTGGCCGACGAGCACCTGCCGGTGTTCGACTGCGCCTTCAAGGCGGTCGCGGGGACCCGCTTCATCTCGCCCCTCGGGCACCTGCGGATGATGGGCGCGGTGCAGCCGTTCCTCTCCGGCGCGATCTCGAAGACCGTCAACGTTCCCGAAGCCACCACGCCCGAGGAGATCGAGAACCTGTTCGTCGAAGGGTGGAAGCTGGGGCTCAAGTCGATCGCGGTCTACCGCGACAACTGCAAGGGCTCGCAGCCGCTCGCGGCCGCGGGCGAGAAGGCGGCCGAGCCCGCGTTCCAGCCGGTGCGCCGCAAGCTCCCCGACGAGCGCGTCGCGATCACCCACAAGTTCTCGGTCGAGGGGCAGGAGGGGTACGTCACGGTCGGCCTGTACGAGGACGGCAAGCCGGGCGAGCTGTTCATCACGATGGCCAAGGAGGGCTCGACGCTCTCCGGCGTGATGGACGCCTTCGCGACCGCGATCTCGCTGACGCTGCAGTACGGCGTGCCGCTCGAGTTCCTGGTCAACAAGTTCTCGCACGTGCGCTTCGAGCCCGCCGGCTGGACCAACAACCCCCAGATCCCGTACGCGAAGTCGATCATCGATTACATCTTCCGCTGGCTGGCATCGAAGTTCCTGGCACCCGAGGACCAGGCGGCGGTCGGCGTGCAGCCGCTTTCGGGCGACGAGTCCTCCCCGGCGGTGGCGCTGCCGCAGCCGCGGCAGCCGGCGCTGCCCGGCCTCGACGCGGGGGACGCGGGGCAGATGTTCGTCAACCAGGCCGACGCGCCGTCGTGCCCGACGTGCGGCATGGTGATGGTGCGGTCGGGCGCCTGCTACAAGTGCGGCAACTGCGGCACCGTCCACGGCTGCAGCTGACCGCGCCGCACCGTGTGGCTCAGGCCGGGGCCCAGCCCCGGCCTTCTTCGTGAGCGGCTGACCCGTCGCTTGACGTGCGATAGTTTTGCTCATATGCTCACAATATGGCACGACCACCGAACCCCCGCCGCGTCGGACTCGGCTGCGAGACCCGGGTGTTCAAACCCGCCGGGACGCCGTTGCGCGAGCTGGGGGTGGTGCGGCTCGACCTCGATGGGCTGGAAGCCCTGCGACTGGCGGACCGCGAAGGGCTCTACCAGGAGGCGGCGGCGGAGCGGATGGGCGTGTCGCGCGCGACCTTCGGCAGGATCCTCGCCGTGGCACACGCCCGCGTCGCGGAGGCACTGCTCGAGGGCATGGCGCTGCGGATCGGCGGCGGGCCGGTGGTCGAAGGCGTGGCGGAGGCGTTGCCGTGCCCGGTGCACGGGGAGAGTCGGCGGCGCGGCCGCGGCTGCCGCTGCCGCAACCGGTGGGGCGGTGTCGAGCCGGTGGACGACCAGAGCGACGACGGGGGGCTCGGGCCTCCCGCGGGGGGGCACGATGAACGGCAGGAGGAGTGATTGGTCGGGGTGGGGCGGCGGCCGGCTTCGGCGCGGCTGCCCGCCGCCGGCCGATGCCGGCGGGGGCCAAGGGGCTGGCGCCGCGCGGGCAGCGGCGACGAGGTCCACATGCCCTGGCTGCGTGCCGCCGAGGTCCCGCCGGCAACCTGGATCAAGACGCACCCCGGCCGGGCGCTGCTCGCCGCGGTGCTGATCGGTGTGGTCCCAGAGTCCGGGCCGCACCTGGTGTTCGTGACGCTCTTCGCCCAGGGCGTGCTGCCGTTTCCCGCCGGGTCGCCCGCCGAGTTCGTGGGGGTCAAGGCCGCCAACGCGGCGGCAGGTCCGGCGCTGGGCGGGGCGCCGATGGCGGCCGGCGCGTGAGGTGCGATGGCCCGCGGTCCCGAGAGCGGGTCGGGAGCGACCAAGGGGCCACCCGCGCGCCCGGGCCCCTGTTGCGGTGAACGAGTCGTGTGCCGGCAAATGAAGGAGTGCAATGATGCTGAAGATCGCGGTTCCTACTGTTGGCGGGTCGTTCTCGGCCCATTTCGGCGGCGCCGATCGCTTCGCCTTCTTCGAGGTTGACGATCAGACGCGGCGCATCGTGTCCTCGACCAGCGCCGCGCCGCCGCCGCACGAGCAGGGGAGCTTCCCGACCTGGCTGAAGGAGCAGGGGTGTCACGTCATCCTGGCGGGAGGGATGGGACCGAGGGCCGTCGCGATGCTGGAAGGCTTCGGCATCCGAGCCGTCGTCGGCATCGCGGGCGACCGGCCGGAAGCCGTCGTGCAGGATTTCCTCGAGGACCGTCTCAGTGCCTCGGGGGAGCCGTGCCACGACCACGGGGCTCACGGCTGCGGCCAGCACGGGGCATAGCGCGGGGGGTCCCATGCACGATCAGCGCGGGATGGGAGCGCAGGGGACCTGCATCTGTCTGGCGTGCCACGCCACCAAGCCGCACGAGCCGGGGGTGCCGTGCCGGGAGGAGCGCTGCCCGAAGTGCGGCAAGACGATGGTGCGGGAAGGCTCGGTGCACCACCTGGCCTACCTCGAGAAGCAACGACACCGACCCGACGTCCCGAAGTGAGCACGGTCTTGCAGACGAGATCGTGAACGGCGGCCCTCCGCGGCGGGGGGCCGCGGAGGGCACGAAGGGGACCAAGGGACGGATGAAGGACGCCGTGGCCGCGGAGCTGACGCCGCACGCCACCGAGGAGCTCGACCCCGCCACGCTGCCGATCGGCCGCGTCATCCGGCTCGGCGGTACGCCGGCCACCGGCCCGAAGCGGTGGTTCCCGCCGAGTCCGTGCGCCTGCGACGCATCCGGGGACCCCTACGTGGCCGTGGTCCGCGACCGGAACATCGGCGGTCAGCAGGGCGCGATCGGCGCCTGCAAGAAGCTGATGGACGTCACCACGGTCACGGACATGGTGACGTACAACCTCGCCCTCGCCATCCTCGAGCAGGAGGTCGGGCACGAAAAGGACCTGCAGAGCCTCGAGGAAGACCTCGACCTCATGGTCGCGTGCGGGAGGACGGAGCCGCGTCGACCCCGGCGAGCGCCGCGAGCAGGTCCGCGCGGCTGATCGCGCCGCGCAACTCCCCGCCGGCGCCGACGACCGGGACCAGCTTCAGCCGCCGGGCCATCATCACGTGCAAGACGTCGCCGATCGGAGCGTCCTCCCTGACCGTGACGACCGGGCCGCTCATGACGTCGGCGGCCGAGCGGTCGCGCGCGGCGACCTCGACCCCGTCGGGCCGGACGCCGCCCGCGAACCACGCGGCGAGGGAGCGCAACGCGCCCGCGTGGATCCGACGCGCCGCCCGGCCGAGCACGTCGCCGTCCGTGATGATGCCGACCGGCCGGTCGGCCTCGTCCACGACCACGACCCGCCGGTCGGCGACCCCGAGGAGCCGGTCGAGCGTCTCGGCGAGCGGCGTCTCGCGGCGCACGGTGACGACGTCGGGGCGCATCGCCTCGCCCGCCAGGCCGCGCGCGCTGACGTGCGGGCGCGGGCCGGCTGCGGACGGCGGGGGAGCCTGGGCGACCGTGCGCAGCAGGTCGGAACGGCTCACGATGCCGACCAGGCGGTCGTCGGGGTCGAGGACCGGGATGCGGGTGAGGCCGTGGTCGGCGAGCAGCGCCGCGGCCTTGGCAAGGCTCATCTCCGGCCGGGCGGTCACCGGCGCCGGGGTCATGACCTCCGCGGCGCGCTGCGGCTGCGCCTCGAGCCGGGCGAGCTCCTCGGGCGGCAGCTCCCCGTTCAGCTCGCGTTGTACGGCGATCGGGAGATGCACCGCGCCGCGCGCCAGCAGGTCGCCGTCGGTCACGATGCCGGCCAGGCGGCGATCGCTCCCGACGACGGGGACGGCCCGCATCCCGCTCGCGAGCATGCGCCGCACCAGCTCGCCGACCGACGTCTCGGGGGCGGCCGTCACGACCTCGCGCGTCATGACGTCCGCGACCGTCAGCGCCGCGGGGAACGCCCCCGGCACCCGGTGCGTGTACTTCACGACCTCGGCGGTCGAGACGGTGATCAGCCCCTCGCGCACCATCTCGGCGATCTCGGGCAGGACGCGCGCGACCCGTTCGGTCCGGTCGACGAACGTCACCACCACCGGCAGGTCGGTCGAGAGCTCGACCAACCCCGCCGTGTGGATCAGGCTGTTGGCGCCGAAGCCGGCGAGGCCGCGAAGTACCGTCCCGCCGGCGCAGCCGCCGCGGCGCAGGACCTCGAGGATCGCGAGGTAGAGAGGTTTGCCGTGCCAGCGGTCGCTCTCCCCGATGAACACCCAGACCTGCTGTGCCGAGCCGCCGAGTTCCATCGCGCCCTCCGATGCCCTGTCCGTCATGGCAGCAGCCTCACGAGCGTCGCGCCGACCACGACGCCGCCGAGCCCCAGCCCCACGCTGCCGGCGACGTTGAGCAACGCCGGCCCCAGGCCGCCTTCGACGGCGAGCTGGTAGGTCTCCCAGGTGAAGCTCGAGAACGTCGTATAGCCGCCGAGGAAGCCGGTGACGAGGAGGAACCGCCAAGGCGCGGTCAGGCCCGTCCGCGCCGCCAGGGCCAGCACCACGCCGATGAGTACGCTCCCCGACACGTTGATCGCGAGCGTGCCGTACGGGAACGCGGACCCCCAGCGTTGGGCGACGCCGACCGACACCGCGTAGCGGAGGTTGGCGCCGAGCGCGGCGCCGAGGGCGATCAGCAGGACCTTGCTCATCGAGCCGCTCCGCCGCGCGCCGGCGAGGCCGGCAGGCCATGGGCCCGCCGATGTCGGACCCCAACAACAGCCACGGTCGCCAAATCAGGGGTGAAACCCATCCGGTCCCGCACGTCTCCTCCACTGGCAGGCGTCATCAGCCCGGACGGGCGTTTCTGGAGAACGCCATCTCCACCCCGGATCGTAGATCGAGACGGGGACTCTGTCAACTCGGGTGCGACGGGGGCCGCGCCGTCACGAAGGCCGGCGGTGAGACGGGCCCGTCGCTCAGTCGCGCAGCGTCGCCGCCAACCGGAGAGGGTCGGCGAGCAGGTCGAGGGCGGTCGTGATGTCCGGCGCGACGACGTCCGCAACCCGGATCAGCTCGCCCGCGGTGCCCTCGGCGCCGAGCACCGCGATGCCGAGCGCGGCCAGTCGCACCATCGCCACGTCGTTGCGCCCGTTCCCGATCGCCGCCGTGCGTTCGGGACCGAGCGTTCGCACCAGCTCAGCCTTCGCCTCCCCGTTTCGCGCCAGCTCGACCGAGAGCGGCAGCCCGGCCAGCTCGCTCCGCGCCGTGCCGCGCGTGTCCGCGGTCATCACGGTGATGCGCAACCGCTCGGCCAGCGCCGTGATCCTCTCCACCACCCCGGCCTGCAGGACTCCGTCGCGCGACAGCGTGCCGGTGAAGTCGAGGACGAGCTCGCAGAGCTCGATCGCCGGCTTGCCCGGCACCGCGATCACGACGGCCATCGCACCCCTCCCCTCGGAGGCGCACCTCCGGGCCTCCCCCGGCCGCGGCGCGGGTGCGTCAGCGCACGAACGCGCCCCGGCCGGCGTAACGGGCGGCGCCGCCCAGCTCCTCCTCGATCCGCATCAGCTGGTTGTACTTCTCGACGCGTTCGCCGCGGCACGGCGCGCCGGTCTTGAGGTGGCCGGTGCCGAGCGCGACGGTGAGGTCGGCGATGAACGGGTCCACGGTCTCACCGCTGCGGTGCGAGACCATCGCGCCCCACCCCGCCTTGCGCGCCAGCTCGACCGCGGCGATCGTCTCGGTCAGCGTGCCGATCTGGTTGAGCTTGATCAGCACCGCGTTGGCGGTGTTCTCGGCGATGCCGCGGGCGATGCGCTCGACGTTGGTGACGAACAGATCGTCGCCGACCAGCTCGATCGCGCCGCCGAGATCGCGGTTGAGGAGCTTCCAGCCGTCCCAGTCGTCCTCGGCGAGGCCGTCCTCGAGCACCACGATCGGGTAGGCGCGCACCCAGTCGGCGTACATCGCGACCATCTCGGCCGCGCTCGCCTTGCGCCCCTCGGTGCGCAGGTTGTACAGCCCATCCTCGTAGAACCCGCTCGAGGCGGGGTCGATCGCAATGGCGATCTGCTCCCCCGGCCGGAACCCGGCCCTTTCGATCGCCTGCACGATCACCTCGAGCGCTTCACGGTTGGTCCTCAACGCAGGGGCAAACCCGCCCTCGTCGCCGACGGCGGTCGGGTACCCGCCGGCCTGGAGGACGCCCTTGAGGGCGTGGTAGGTCTCGGCGCCCCAGCGCACCGCCTCGGCGATACTCCCCGCACCCACCGGCGCGATCATGAACTCCTGCAGGTCGGTCCCCTGCCAGTTCGCGTGCACGCCGCCGTTGAGGATGTTGAACATCGGCACCGGGAGGAGCGTCGCGTCCACCCCGCCGAGGTAGCGGTACAGGGGCAGCCCGACCGCGTCGGCGGCCGCCCGCGCCACGGCGAGGCTCACGCCCAGGATCGCGTTGGCGCCGAGGCTCGCCTTGTTCGGAGTGCCGTCGAGAGCGATCATCGCCCGGTCGACGCCGGTCTGATCGAGCGCCTCCGCGCCGGCGAGCGCCGGGGCGATCCGTTCGTTGACGTTCTTCACCGCCGCGAGCACGCCCTTGCCGCCGAACCGGTGCGCGTCGCCGTCGCGCAACTCGAGCGCCTCGTGCACGCCGGTGGAGGCGCCGGACGGAACCGCGGCGCGCCCTCGCCCCCCGCCCGCGAGCGCCACGTCCACTTCGACGGTCGGGTTGCCCCGGGAATCCAGGATTTCGCGCGCATGTACGCTGGCAATTCGTGTCGACATCACTACGCCTCCAGCGCCGGAGTGTAGCCCAACGACCGCACGATGGGGTGAGCGCCGGCAGGGGCCCGTGCGGCGTCGTCAGGGGGTCGCCTGCGGCCGGCCGC
This sequence comes from Acidobacteriota bacterium, assembly GCA_004298115.1. Lineage (GTDB taxonomy): Bacteria > Acidobacteriota > Thermoanaerobaculia > Thermoanaerobaculales > Thermoanaerobaculaceae > RBG-13-68-16. The sequence continues at coordinate 649 of SCRJ01000013.1, read as the reverse complement.
TACCGCCGTTGGACGAGCGGATCACGGCGGCGAGCGTGAGGACGCCGGCGGCGGAGAACACGGCCGCGATCCCGTAGGCCCAGACACGCCCGGCGTGATCGAGCAGGAACCCGGTCAGCAGCGAGGACGTGAGGTCGCCGACGGCGTTGGCGGTCGCGAGCATGCCGAGCGCGTAGGAGCGGGCCTCGGCGGCGATCATGCGCGCCGCGGTCGCCTTCTCGACGGTCTCTTCGATCGCGATGTAGACGCCGCTGGCGGCGAACAGCGGCAGCAGCCAGCCGAGGCCGCCGGGAAGGAACGCGAGGCCGAGGTTGAAGCCGAGGCCGAGCGCGTAGCCGAGCAGCAGCGTGCGCCCGTACGACCAGCGGTCGGTCAACGCGCCGGCCGGGACCGTCGCGAGGCCGCTCACCAGGTTGTGGCCGACGTAGAGCAGCACCGGGATCGAGAGCAGGGCGGGCGCCGCGCGCGCGGGCATCCTCGACGCCGCCTCGAAGATCAGGAACGTGCGGGAGAAGTCGCCCATGCCGAAGAGGAGGACCGCGGCGAGGAACCCCCAGTAGCGCCGCGGCAGGCTCGGCCGCAGCGGCCGCGAGCGCAGGCTGGCGTCGTCGGCGTGCGGCTCGCGCACGAGCAGCGCCACCGCCAGCGC
>SCRJ01000131.1 GCA_004298115.1 Acidobacteriota bacterium | reverse complement strand
GTTTCATGAGGTACCGTCCTTTCTCGAACGTGCCTCAAACCTAGTCCCCGGATCTCCCATCGGGAAGCGCACTTACTACCCGGAACCTCGGCCGCGGCGTGGGTAGAAACTACCCCTCCGGCAGCGGGCGCCGCTCGCAGCGGCCTCCGGCCGCACCGGTCGCCGGCGGTCGGTCGCGCGGCGGGATCGTGCCGCGCCGCCCGGTTCGCAGTCGTCGACGACTCACGCGAACGAGCAGGCCCGACCGATGGTCACGATGATGCGTCCCGGAGCTTCCGGTAGTGCCGGATCAGGGTGTTCGTCGAGCTGTCGTGAGCGAGGGGGGACCCGGTGCGGCTCTCGATCTCGGGGATGATGCGCTGGGCGAGGACCTTGCCCAACTCGACCCCCCACTGGTCGAACGAGTCGACCTGCCAGATCGCGCCCTGAGTGAAGACGGAGTGTTCGTAGAGCGCGACGAGCGTTCCCAGCGCCGCCGGGGTCAGTCGGTCCAAGACGATCGTGTTCGACGGGCGGTTGCCCTCGAAGGTTCGGTGCGGCACCAGCCGGGGCGGCGTGCCCTCGGCCTCGACCTCCCGCGCGGTCTTGCCGAAGGCCAACGCCTCGGCCTGGGCAAAGACGTTGGCCAGCAGGACGTCGTGGTGGCGGCCGAGCGGGTTGAGCGGCCGGGCAAACGCGATGAAGTCGCACGGGATGAGTTTGGTCCCCTGGTGGATCAACTGGTAGAACGAATGCTGGCCGTTGGTGCCCGGCTCACCCCAATAGATCGGCCCGGTCTGGTAGGTGACCTCGGCGCCGTCGAGCGTGACGTGCTTGCCGTTGCTCTCCATCGTGAGTTGCTGCAAATACGCCGGGAAGCGCTTCAGGTACTGCTCGTACGGCAGGACCGCAACCGTCTGCGCGCCGAAGAAGTTGTTGTACCAGACGGCCAGGAGCCCGAGGAGCACCGGCAGGTTTCGTTGCAGCGGGGCCGTTCGGAAATGCTCGTCCATCTCGTGGAAGCCGGCCAGCATGGCGCGGAAATGCCCGGCTCCGACGGCGATCATCGTCGAGAGCCCGATCGCCGAACCCATCGAGTAGCGCCCTCCCACCCAGTCCCAAAACTCGAACATGTTGGCGGTGTCGATGCCGAACTTCGCCACCTCCTCGGCGTTGGTCGAGACCGCCACGAAGTGCCGGGCAACGGCGGCGGGGTCCTTCAGGGTCGCAAGCGCCCAGTCGCGGGCGGTGCGCGCGTTGGTCATCGTTTCCAGAGTCGTGAACGTCTTGGAGGCGATGATGAAGAGCGTCTCCGCAGGATCGAGGTCGCGCGTCGCCTCGGCGAAGTCGGTGCCGTCGATGTTGGAGACGAAGCGAAACGTCAGGTCGCGCCGGCTGTAGTGGCGCAGCGCCTCGTACGCCATCGCCGGCCCCAGGTCGGACCCGCCGATTCCGATGTTGATGATGTTGCGGATCGGCTCGCCGGTGTGGC